>NZ_BAAHAW010000010.1:0-31810 GCF_054777235.1 Humibacter antri
ACGAATCTGCACCGTGAGGCCCTGGGCCATCAAGCCCCAACTCAAACCCCACCCTCATAGGGTCTGACTGAGGCGAGAGCAGAGCGAGCTCGCTCGCTCTGCCGAGCCGATGGAGGCTGCCGAGCAGCGCAGCTGCGACTACAGCCGGCTACCGGTCACTCTGCGACGCTGAGGTCCACCTGGATTTCGCCCGCCAGCCGCTCCAGTTCCGCGACCGTGCCGGCGACATCCGTTCCTGCGGAAATACGGGCGACGACGTCGGCCTCGAACAGCACGCCGCCTGCCATCGGCGCCTCGCGCGTCTCGCTGGAGAAGTGGTCGATGGTGAGGCCGTGTCTGCTGAGGATGCCCGTGATGTCGCGCACGATTCCGGGCCGGTCGTTTCCGAGTACGGAGAACGTCAGCTGCCGGCCTGAATACGGGGCCGCATCCGTCGCGCCGGTGTGGACGGTGACGCGGAGAAGACCGTCGAGGGTCTGCAGCGCGTCACGCAGCTCACCGAGGCGGGCATCCGGGACGGAGACCAGAACGATGCCGGCGAACGCCCCGGCCAACTCGGCGAGCTCGCTCGTCTCCCAGTTGCCGCCATGCTCGCTGACCGAGTCGGCGAGCGATTGCACGAGTCCGGCGCGATCGTCGCCGACGACGGTGAGCACGAGCCTGGCCATGGGACGAGCTTAGGGCGCGGCGGCCACTGCGGCGTCGAACGAGTATGCCGCCCGGTGCGGTGCCGCACGCTTGCCGGCCGACCAACGCGGCGTCGAACGCCCCGCCGCCCAGTGCGGCGTCGCACGCTCCGCCGGAAAACGCGCGATCGGCCGCAGGGAATGGCGCCGCCGGACCGGCGCATCGTGCGAATTCCGGCGCGTCGTGCGACACCGACACATCCCGGAATGCAGACACAACGTGCGACACCGGCATAGCTTGAAGTCCAGGCGCATCGTGCGACACCGACACATCCCGGAATGCAGGCACGACGTGCGACACCGGCACGTCCCGGAATGCAGGCACAGCGTGGAATGCAGGCACAACGTGCGACACCGGCACAAGCGTGCGATGCGGCCGCCGCTCGGCTGCCCACTCAGTCCGCGTGCCGGACGATGTTGATCACGTTTCCGTCAGGCCGCTCGGGCGGGCCGCAGGTGCGCAGGTGGCATGCCCCTCGATCGATGCACGACCAATTTTGCGGGGCAGCGGCGCCGATCTCTAGAGTCGCACCATGAACGCTCGTACTCCACGTGGATCACGACTGGCCGGATTCGGGCACTATCAGCCCAAGCGAATCCTCACCAACGAGGAACTCGCTGAGCGGGTCGACACGAGCGATGAGTGGATCCGATCGCGTACGGGCATCCGTGAGCGGCACATCGCCGACGGCTCCGAAACCGTCGTGATGATGGCCACTGAGGCGGCCCGCATGGCCCTGAAGGATGCCGGGCTGGAGTCGGTCTCTCTCATCGTTCTCGCCTCCACGACACTGGTCGACCGCACCCCGTTCACCGCGGCCCGCGTGGCCGATGCGCTCGGGATGCCCGGCCCCGCCGTCATCGACATCAACACCGCGTGCTCGGGTTTCGAGCACGCCGTCGCGATCGCCGACCAGGCGATCAGCACCGGTTCCGCAAACAGTGCACTGGTGATCGGAGCCGAGCGGCTCTCCGACGTCACGGACTGGAACGACCGGCGCACGTGCATCCTCACCGCTGACGGTGCGGGTGCCGCCGTTCTCGTCGCGTCCGACGAGCCCAAGGTCTCGCCGGTCGTGTGGGGCTCGGTGCCTGGCATGACGAACGCCGTCGTGATCGATGGCGACCCGCAGGTGTTCTCCCAAGACGGCCAGGGAATCATGCGCTGGGCTCTCACGAAGGCGGCACCGCACGTTCGCCACGCGATGGAGGTCGCCGGGGTGACGATCGACGACATCGACGTCGTCGCGTTCCATCAGGCCAACCTGCGTCTCATCGAACCTCTCGCGAAGGCGATCGGCGCGACCGGCAAGCAGGTCGTCATCCACGACATCGAGGAGTCCGGCAACACCTCCGCGGCCAGCGTGCCGCTTGGGCTTTCCAAGGCGTGGCATCGCGGTGAGCTTCCGCGCGGGGGCCGCGCCCTGTTGTTCGGCTTCGGCGGCGGCTTCGCCTACGCCGGACAGGTCGTGGTCCTGCCTGAATAGAGCCTGACCGGCGCAACCGACGCGCACGTCCTTCTCCGAATCCGCCGAGGCACGGGCGATGCTCACACGGTTCGCACCCCGGCCGTCGAGAGGGGCGGTTGTTCCGGCGCGTTCCTGCGCGCCGGCAACACCACGAGAACGGCGCCCGCGAGAGCGATCGCCAGCCCCACGCCGAGCTCGATCGTCATGCGCTGCCCGAGGAACGGGATCGCCAGTAGTGCGGTGAAGGGCGGGATGAGGTTCGTCCACGCGCTGAGTGTGGCGGCGGGGTGGTGGCGCAACATCTGGCCGAGCAGCCACATGCCGATCACCGAGTTGACCAGAACGATCCAGGTCAGCGGGAGGAGCGCAGGCGCGGTCAGCGGAATGCCGATCCCGCCGGTGAACACAGCGATGACGAACGTGACGGGAATCGCGAGTGTGAACTGGACGAGGATGTTCAACCAGATGTCGACGCCGGCCGCCAGCTTGCGCTGCAGGAGCGAACCGCCCGCATAACCGATCGCTGCGGAGGCGGCCGCGAGGATGCCCGCGACCCCGCTGGGCGCAGACAGATGCCCCGCCAGTGCGACGGCGACACCGGCGAAGCCGACGATCACGCCGACGAGCCTGCGGCCGCCCAGTTTCTCGCGGAGCACGGGAACGGCACCGACCGCCATCATGAGCGAGGAACTGCCCGCGATCAGCGACACGAGCCCGGCAGGCATCCCGAGGCTCATCGCCGTGTAGTTGCCGCCGAACTGCACGACCTGCAACAGGGCGCCGATCGCGAGCAGCGGCCACCAGTTGGACCATCCCCTCGGCCATGGCGTGCGGCGAATGACCACGATCACGAGGATCACGCTCCCGGCCAGCAGGAAGCGCCAGAACGTCATGGCGAACGGATGCATGGCACGCAGACCGAACGCACCGGCGATGTACCCGGATGCATAGGCCGGGAAGAAGATCACGGGAAGCACCCGCGGCCACCACGTACTGTAACGACTCATACCGTTACAGTGGCACGAAGATTGTAACGCGTCAAGCCGTTACACTGCTAAGCTACGGGCATGCCAGCACTCGACTTCGTCTACAACTCGGGTGCGTCATGGACGGACCTGCTCGGCACCGTCAAGTACTCGTACACCGACCACCCCGTCGAGCGCCTCACGACGGCGGAGCGTTTGAGCGAATGGTTGACCGCGGTGGGATTCCCACCCCCAGCACCACCGACGCTCGATGACGTCGAGTGGGTGCGGCAGCTGCGCACCGCACTTGCGTCTGTGGCACGAGGCAGACTGGGCATGCCCCAAGCGGCCAACGCCCCCGACGCCGAGACGGCATCCGCCGCGCTCAGGCGGGCCGCCGCCACCGGCATCGACGGATTGCTCGACTCGGCTGTCTCTCAGGAGACGACGAGCCGGGCCGTACCGATCCGGTCGGCTTTCGGCGGCATCGTCACGAGTGCCCTCACCGACCTGGCGAGCCGTCCCCAGGACTTCGGCTGGTGCGCTGACGACGACTGCCGCAAGATCTTCTTCGATCCGGCGCACGCCCGCAAGGCCTGCAGCAGTACCTGCTCCACGCGCATGCGAGTGCGTGCGTACCGCCACAGGGCCGGCGAATGAAGTGTCGGGGGCGGCGGCCGGGCGCACATCGGGGATGAAGAACAACGCGGCCTCTTCGCTTGCCTGGTGCCCACCCAGCGACGCACAGAAGCCGCGACCGTAGAGCGCGATGTCGGCGCGCATCCGCATGTGGGCCGGCCAAGGCCCTGCCTCGACGAGGTGCGGTTTCCTCGCCGTGATCGCCGCCCGACAGGCGATCCACCTGCCGAGCGGCGAGCACCGATCAGTGCGACGCATCCTTCGCATGCCGGCGAAGCAGCCCGAGCCCGATCACGAGTGCGGCAGCACCGACCACGGCTGCATCCACGAGGAGGCCGCCGCGAATACCGCCAAGCGAAGCGCTCACCGTGACGGCACCGTGCGCGCTGAGGGAGGCGGTCAACGCCGCGGCCACCGCCGAGATGATCGGGATGCCCATGGTCAGCCCCAGCTGCTGCGCTGTCGTGACGAGACCGGTGGCCAGACCCTGCTCGTCGTTGTTCAGCCCCGAGGTCGCTGCGACTCCGTACGAGACGACTGCGCCGAGGTGGCCGATGCAGGCGGCCGATCCGGCGACGGCAACCAGTGCCACACCGTTCGTGGGCCCGAGGAAGACGAGAAAGGCGATCGCGATGGCCTGCAGTGCAAGAGCCGTGACGAGAACCTGTCGCGCGCCGAAGCGGCCGATGAAGCGCGGGGCGATCACGCCGGTGACCGCGGCCACCACGCCCATCACGCCGAACACGAGGCCTGACTCCGCAGGGCCGAGGCCGAGCACCTGCTGCAGGTACAGGGTCGACAGGAACATCACGGCGCTCATCATCGCGAACGTCATCATGCCGCCGAGGTTCCCGAACGCCACGGCGGGTCGGCGCAGCACGGCCAAGGCGACCAGCGGATGCTTCGCACGCTTCTCCACCGCCCAGAACGCCCCGAGCAGGACCGCGGCGATCACCATTGAGGCGATCACGTCAACGTGCGCCCACCCGCGCTGTGCGGCCTCGCTCATGCCGTAGATGAGCGCGAGAAGGCCGCCCGACACGGTCACCGCACCCGGAATATCCAGCCGGGCGTGCCACTCGGCACGGCTCTCGGTGAGGAGCAGAGGTGCCAGCACGAGAACGAGCGCGCCCATCACGACGCCGAGCGCCATCGTGGACCGCCAGCCGAATATCTGCGTGAGTACACCGCCGAGCACGACGCCCACGGTGAATCCGAGCGAGAGGATCATGCCGCTGATGCCGATGGCGCGTTCGCGAAGCGGACCTTCTTCGAACGAGGTGGTCAGCAGCGCCATACCGGTAGGCACGATCGCCGCCGCGCCAAGGCCCTGCAAAGCCCGTGCCACAAGGAACGGCCCGGCACCCCAGGCGAACGTTGCGAGCACCGAGGCCGCGGCGAAGAGCGCGAGACCGGCGATGAACATCCGCTTGCGCCCGACGAGGTCACCGATGCGGCCGGCCAGCAGCAGGAATCCGCCTGACGGAAGCGCGAACGCTGTCACGGCCCACTGTAGGTTCGCCTCGCTGAGACCTAGGCTCGCGCCGAGCGTGGGCAGCGCGATGTTGAGAATGGAGAAGTCGAGCGCCACCATGAACTGGGCGGCGCAGAGCACGAAGAGCACGAGCCAGGTACGCGCGCTCATGCGTGAGGCCGCTCGCTCGGGAGCGGCAACTTCTGCGGTGGATGTTGTCATGACTCGAGCCTCGCGGCGGCGCCGATCGGCTCGGTAGCCACTGGATATCCTGTTGTCGTGACCACCAGCCTGGCGTCGTCGGCCGGGGCTTCGGCCCGCCGTGACGAGTTGCGCTCGTTCCTGATGACTCGACGCGCTCAGATCAGCCCGGATGCGGTCGGGCTGCCCGCGGGCCCGCGGCGCCGCACGCCCGGTTTGCGCCGCGAGGAAGTCGCCGTTCTCGCGGGCGTCGGCATTTCCTGGTACCAGTGGCTCGAACAGGGTCGCGACATCACGGTTTCCGGGCAGGTTCTGGATGCCGTGGCACGCGTGCTCGGGCTGAGCGAGGCGGAGCGCCGCCACCTGTACGTGCTCGCCGGGCTGAACCCACCACTGCCGACCTCGTGGCAGCAGACATCCGTCGCCTCCGACCTGATCGGCGTGATCGAGCGGTGGATGCCCCACCCTGCGCATCTGCTCGACCGGTACTGGAACCTGATCGGCGCGAACCGAGCCGCCCAGCTCGTGCTCGGCTACGGTCCGGACGAACACGGCAATTGCCTCGAGTCGTTCTTTGTGAATCCGATGTACCGCACCGAATACGTCGACTGGTCGCAGCACGCGCGACGCATGGCGGCCCAGTACCGGGCACTGATGTCAGAACACCCCGGCGACGAGGGTTACGCAGCCGTCATCGAGCGGCTGTCGGCGGCAAGCGGCGAGTTCGCGGAGCTGTGGAACCTGCATGAGGTTCGCGAGCTCGAGGGGTTCCACAAGGTGCTCGATCATCCGACAGTCGGACGCCTGGACTTCGAGTCGACCCAGCTGACGACGCCGGGCCGGGCCGACCTACTACTGGTGCTGCATAACCCCGTCGACGGAACGGACACTGCGGGGAGGGTGCAGCAGTTGTTGCACGAGGACCGGCGCTCGAAGCTCATCGCCGTCGCCGGCTGACGGCGCGCCTGGACGAACACCCGCTCGCCCAGGCGTCGACATGGCGTCTATGCCGCCAGATGCGCGCCGCCGTCGGACTCGATCACGGTTCCGGTGATGTTCGGGTTGGTGGCCAGCAGCACCACGGCCTGAGCGACATCATCGGCCGTAGCGATACGGCGCGTCGGCAGCCCGGCAGCAATCTGCTCGAACATCGGCGCCCTGTCAGCATCCGGCACCATGTTCCACCACGGCGTGTCGACGTAGCCGGGCGACACCGCGTTGACTCGCGCCGGCGCCAGTTCGGCCGCCAGCGGCTGCACCAAACCCTCGATCGCGGAGTTCAGCGCGGCAATGCCAGCCGTTCCGGGCATCCCGGAACGCGCAGTGATCGCACCCACGAGGGTGATCGATCCCGACTCGGCCAACTGCGGCAGAACGCACTGAATCGCGGTGGCGGTCGGCCAGAACTTCTCCTCGAAGGCTGCCCGCAGAACCCCGATATCGAGGCTGCCGAACGCTCCTGCACCCTGGTTTCCGCTGAGGGTGACGATGAGTCGGTCCACCGTGCCGAGCTCGATGGCGAGTGCTCGAACGACGGCGGCGTCAGAGGCATCGAGAACATGACCGTGCAGGTCGCGGTCCGTGGCGGCTGTCGCGACCCGCAGCGCGTTGCGACCCGCGATGTGGACATCGTCGCCGAACGCGGCGAGACGGATCGCGGTGGCCAGGCCGATGCCCGAGCTGCCGCCGATGATCAAGGTGGTGGTCATGATTCGTACCTTTCACGAGACGTTGCGGTTCGTAATTGACGATAGCAGGAATACGGACCGTTACGTCTCGTTATTTGCTACTGTGAGCCGGTGAGCGACGAGACGGGCAATCGACGAGGCCCCAAGCGGAGCGAGCAGTCGCGAATGGCGATCCTGTCGGCCGCATTCGCGCTGACCCTCGAAGCCGGCTATCGCAGCCTCACGATCGAGGGCATCGCGGCCAAAGCCGGGGTCGGTAAACAGACCGTCTACCGGTGGTGGTCGACGAAGGCCGACGTTCTGCTCGAGTCACTCGCCGTCAAAGCCGAGCTGCGTGTGCCGATCGCAGACCGGGGCTCGTTTCGAGTCGAGCTCGCGGAGTTCCTGCGAGAGTCGTTCGCGCTGCTCGCCGTCCCCGGAATCGCCGTTACTCTGCGCAGCCTGATGGCAGAAGCACAGATCGACCCCGAGTTCGGCGAACGCTTCCGCACCGGCTTCCTTGAACGACGGCGGGTCGCACTCGGGCAGATGCTGGAACGCGCGAGCGCACGGGGCGATACCCCCTCCGGCATGCCTGCCGACATCGTCGAAGACCTCGTGTTCGGCATGATCTGGTACCGGCTGCTGGCCACCGGCCGGCCATTGGAAGCCCACGACAGCGCCGCCCTCCTGCATCTCCTGACCGACGAACGCCTTCCAGCCCCCGAGATCGCACCAGCAGAAGCGGAGCTCCCCGACCATGAGTGAGCGAACCAGCCCGAACGCAGACGCGACTGAGCAGGGCCCCGAAGCGGGGTCGATTATCAGCCTGAACGACTACCGCTTCGGGCCGAATGCCCGCAACCGCACGCAGGAAATGAACGACCCGTCGGCATCCGGCGCCGTCGCGGCGTTGGAGACGTTCTACTACGCGCTCAACCAGCGCGACGCCGAGGCCATGGCTGCAGTGTGGTCGCGCGATGGGCTCGCGCAACTGAACAACCCCGTCGGCGGCATCCTGCGCGGCGGCGAGAACGCGGTGGCCTTCTACGCGCGGATCTTCGCGAGCGGCATGCACTTGGAGGTGACGTTCGGCGACGCCATCACCTATCTCCACCCAGGAAGCGCAGTCTTCGCGGGAACCGAGACCGGAACATATTCCGCGTCAGACGCGCCGACTGCGCCTTTGAAGATCCGCACCAGTCGCTTCTTCGGTTTCGACGGCAACGCCGGGCGCTGGGCGCAGCTGCATCATCACGGCAGCATCGATGACGTGGCTGCCCTCCGGGCCTATCAACTCGCGGTGACCCGCGGCTGACCGAGCCCACGCCGCGATCACTCCTCGGGCGGCCCATCGGGGCCCCAGCCCCAGACGGGCACTGGTTGGTCGCTCGAGGTATCCGCACCGGGCTGGGAGACCTCTACCGCGATGCGCGAGCCCCAGTCCAGGTACTCCAGGAGTCTCTGACGGAAACGCGCGTTGGGCGACATCCCGATCTCGTCCGCCGCCTCCAGGAAGGTTTCCACGAATCGTGCCCGATGGCGTTCCTGAAGACTCAGGTTCGCGTGATGGCCGAGCAATGCACCGTGGCCGCCGTGCCGCTGAGTGTAGAGGCGCGGGCCGCCCAGCACCTCGGTGAGCCAGTCACCGAGGTGCTCGACGTGCTCCGGACGACCCTTCGAGCCGAAGACCTCGACCAGGATCGGATCGGTCAGACAGCGCCGATACTGAGCGGCAGCGAGGAGTTCGAGCGCTTCACGCCCACCCGCGTACTCGTACAGCGTGGGGCCGTCGTCATGGAAAGTCGCGCTCATCCGATGCTCCTTCTTAAATACAATCCAGTATTGTATTGGTATGGTACGCGAGACGGCACGAGGCGAGGGGCGGCCGGGCCGCTCCCGCGACCGAACGATCGACGAGCGCATCCTCACCGTCACCGCCCGGCACCTGTCTTCCCATGGATACGAGGCGCTCTCGCTCGCCGCCGTCGCCAGCGAGGCGGGCACGACGCGTCAGGCGCTGTATCGCCGGTGGCCTAACAAGCCCGACCTGGCCGCCGACGCTCTGATCGCCGCCGCATCGGCGGGACCGGAGGCGCATTCGGCGGACCCGCTGGCCGATCTGCTCGCCGAGCTGGCCGACTTCCGACGCGGTGTCTCCCTTCCCGGGCGCCTCTCCCTGGTCGGCACGATGCTCCAAGAGGCGACAGCCGTCGAGGCGCGCAACCGCTATCAGGAGAAGGTGGTCGCTCCGCGCCGGGCCCGGATCCTCGTCATCCTGCAGCGGGCCGCAGAACTCGGCCTCACCGATTCGAACGCGGATCTCGAGCTCGCCGTCACCCTGTGCACCGGGTCGTGGTACGCCCTCGCGCTCGCCGGCGACCGACCGCCGTCGGACTGGCCAGCACGCACCGCGGCGCTCGTCTGGCGTGCGGTGGGCGGCACCGTTCCCCTGGCCTGAACCACGGCCTCGGTCTCCCGCTGCTCGGAGTCGCTGATGCGGTGATCGTCATTGCCGTGATCCGACTCTCGTGCGGGCGCGCGAACGCGTTCGCCGGCGCGCCTGAGCCGCGGCCGGCCCACGTGTGGAGGTGCAGCTGTGCGGCGAACACTCGGCCCTGCGCCCCATATTCTTGAAGGCATGTCGAAAGTGCTCGCATCCCTTCCTGTCGGCGAACGTGTCGGTATCGCGTTCTCCGGTGGTCTCGACACCTCCGTCGCCGTCGCGTGGATGCGCGAGAAGGGTGCCGTGCCCTGCACGTACACCGCCGACCTCGGTCAGCCGGACGAGCCGGACGTCGAGGCCGTCCCCGGCCGCGCCGCGCAGTACGGCGCGGAGCTGTCCCGACTCGTGGACTGCAAGCTGCCGCTCGTGGAGGAAGGACTCGTCGCGCTGCAGTGCGGCGCCTTCCACATCCGCTCAGGCGGCAAGACCTACTTCAACACCACCCCGCTCGGCCGCGCCGTGACCGGCACTCTGCTGGTGCGCGCCATGCTCGACGACGGCGTGGAGATCTGGGGCGACGGATCCACCTACAAGGGCAACGACATCGAGCGGTTCTACCGTTACGGCCTGATGGCCAACCCGCGGCTGCGCATCTACAAGCCGTGGCTCGACCGCGACTTCGTCACCGAACTCGGTGGACGCAAGGAGATGAGCGAGTGGCTGCAGGCGCGCGATCTGCCCTATCGGGCATCCGTCGAGAAGGCGTACTCGACAGACGCGAACATCTGGGGCGCCACCCACGAGGCGAAGCTGCTCGAACAGCTCGACACGCCGATGACCATCGTGGAGCCGATCATGGGGGTGCCGTTCTGGCGTGACGACGTTCAGATCGCGGCGGAGGATGTTCGCGTGCGGTTCGAGCAGGGACGCCCGGTCGCACTGAACGGCGTCGGGTTCGACGACCCGGTCGCCCTCGTGCTGGAGGCCAACACAATCGGCGGACGCCACGGCCTCGGCATGAGCGACCAGATCGAGAACCGCATCATCGAAGCGAAGAGTCGCGGCATCTACGAGGCGCCCGGAATGGCGCTTCTGCACATCGCCTACGAGCGGCTTCTGAACGCGATCCACAACGAAGACACCGTCGCGAACTACCACAACGAGGGACGCAGGCTCGGGCGTCTGATGTACGAGGGCCGCTGGTTCGATCCGCAGTCGCTCATGCTGCGGGAGAGCATCCAGCGCTGGGTCGGCTCCGCGGTGACCGGCGAGGTCACGCTGCGGCTGCGACGCGGTGACGACTACTCGATCCTCGACACCAGCGGGCCGGCGCTCAGCTACCACCCCGACAAGCTGTCGATGGAGCGGGTGGGGGATGCCGCGTTCGAGCCGGAGGACCGCATCGGCCAGCTGACCATGCGCAACCTCGACATCGCGGACTCGCGCGCCCGCCTCGAGCAGTATTCGGCGTCCGGCGTGATCGGCGGCGCGACAGCACTGCTGGTCGGCGACCTCGGTTCAGGCGAGGCTGCGGAGATCAGCGCCGGTGCGGGCGAATCGACGGAGCAGGCCGGGGTGGATGCCGCCAACGAGGCCGCCGCGTTCGACCTCGGCGCGGACTGAGGTAGCCGGTCCCTGCACGAGCTGACGTCGGACTCCGGCGCGGACTGAGCCGGACTCCGGTGCGAGCTGAGATCCGACTCCGGCGCGGACTGAGATCCGACTCCCGTGCGGACTGAGTCGGACTCCGTCGCGGACTGAGTCCGACAGCGGCCCGGGCGATCCGGCCGCACGGCGGCGTGGCCGCGCTGCTGCAGTGCAGCGTGACCGCAGTGCGCCAGTGCAGCGTGACCGCACTGTCGCAGTGTGGCAGCGCGCTACTGCGAGTCGGAGTCGCGGCGCTGCTCCAGTGCAGCGTGGCGACGCTTGTCCTCCTCGATCTCCCGCTCGAGGTCGGCCAGCTGTTCCTCGGTGGTTCGCCCGTCCCGCGACGGAACCGGATGCACGGTGACGGTCGCCGTACCCATCGGCGCAGACATACGCGGTGCGGATGCCTGCGGCCGGCGCCGCGGCATCCGGATCGGACCGGACGCACCCGCGTACGACCTGCCCAGCGCGAACCACAGCACGATCCCGACCAGCGGGATGAAGATGATCAGCAGGATCCAGACGATCTTGTGCATGTACTTCACGCGACTGTCGTCGATGCGGATGGCGTCGATCAGCGCGACGATCATCAGCAGCAGGATGACGATGGAAAGCACGGACATACGTTCACCCTAGATCCGAGCGCACTCGGTGGGACTCCGACATCGAGCGCCCGCGAGACTGCATGCCCACCCCGAGACAGTGGGTGAACCCCACGCGCTCGGGGCGGGCATGCAGTCTCGCCGCTGCAGGCGGCCGCGGGCTCGCCGCTGCAGGCGGCGCGGACTCGCCGTTGCAGGCGGCCGCGGGCTCGCCGCTGGGATCAGAACAGGCCGGCGCGCAGCGACTGCACTCGGCGCAGCGTCTGCTTGAAGTGACCGGGGTTCAGCGTGCCGTCGCCGGCGGCCGCGGTGATCGCGGCGAGGGCATCCTGTCCCTGGGTCATGTCGCGCGCGGAGCACAGCAGCAGGTCCATGCCGGCTTCGGCTGCGGACAGGGCACGCTGCCCCGTGTCGCCGAACGCGGTCAAGGCTCCGGCTTCGAGCGCATCCGTGATGGTGACGCCGTCGAACCCGAGGCGTCCGCGCAGCTCGCCCTGAACGATCGTGGTCGACAGGCCCGCCGGATACGTCGCATCGATGGCGGGATAGATCGCCCACGACGTCATCACCAGCTGCACGCCGGCGGCGATGGCGGGGGAGAACGCGAGCTCGTCCACACCGCGCAACTCGCTCAGCGGCTGAGTGAGCGTCACCGGCCCGAGATCGGTGTTCTGTGCGGCTGTCGCCGCGCCGAGCCCCGGGAAGTGCTTCGCCGTCGCCGCGACGCCCGCGCCCTGCTGGGCGGTGACCATGTCGGCGCCCAGGCGGCCGGCGAGCACCGGATCCGAGCTGTACGAACGCTCCCACTGGTCGTCGAAGTTGCCCGGAGTGCGGAACACGTCGAGCACCGGTGCGAGGTTCAGGTTCATGCCCACGTTGCGCAGCGCCGCGGCCGCACCCGCGCCGGCGGCGGTGGCTGCGGCATCCGGATCCGGCTGCAGACCGATCTGCTTCTCGGACAGAATCGGCTGTTGGCCACGCAGCCGGCGGATGTATCCGCCCTCCTGGTCGGTCATGAACAGCAGCGGTTCCTTGACGGGAGAGGATGCCTGCGCGGCGCGCAGCTGCGCCACCACTGCAGCGATCTGGGTGAGGCTCAGGATGTTCTCGCCGAAGAAGATCACGCCGCCCACCTCGCCGGCGGCGATGGCATCGAGGAGCGACTGCGGCGGCGTCGCTCCCGGGTACGAGTAGATGACGCGCTGGCCGGCCTGCTGGCGCAGCGACAGCTTCGCCCACCACGGCGGGGCGGCCGAGGCCGGGAGGGCCGCGGCACCGAGGCCGGCTCCGGCGAGCGCCAGGCCCGCGACGGCTCCCACTCCTGCGGTGAGGACCGCGCGACGGGACATGCCGGGCCCGCGGGAGAACGCGGTGCCGCGGGCTGCGGAGGACTGCGGGGCGCTGTCCGGTTCGGACGATGAGAGATTCATGCTTGCTCCTTCGACGGCCCGCAACTCCGCGGGCACCTCTGAAGAGATTTCTCCCCCTCCCATCCGGGTGTCAAGCAATTTTGGCAA
The DNA here is from genome assembly GCF_054777235.1 of Humibacter antri. NCBI lineage: Bacteria > Bacillati > Actinomycetota > Actinomycetes > Micrococcales > Microbacteriaceae > Humibacter > Humibacter antri. Next base: position 13,314 of record NZ_BAAHAW010000010.1, read on the forward strand.
GAATTTTCGCACAGTCTCGAATTCGTGGCACTGATTTTCACTCGTCAGGCAGCGAGCATCCCGAGCGTATCGATCACGCGGTTGGAGAACCCCCACTCGTTGTCGTACCACGACGCCACTTTGACGTGACGGCCGCGCGTCATGGTGAGCCCTGCGTCGAAGATGGAAGAGGCCGGGTTGCCGGCGATGTCGCTCGACACCAGCGGGTCCGTGGAGTGCTCAAGGATGCCCGAAAGCGCACCCTGCGCCGCCGCCCGGTACGCCTCGTTCACCTCGGGTACCGTGAGGTCGCGCTCCACGGTCACGTTGAGTTCCACGAGCGAACCGACCGGTACGGGCACCCGTATCGAGTATCCGTCGAGCCGCCCCTGAAGTCGCGGGAGCACCTTTCCGATCGCCTTGGCGGCTCCCGTGGTGGTCGGCGCGATGTTGATCGCCGCCGCCCGGGCACGCCGGAGATCGCGGTGCGGGCCGTCTTGCAGGTTCTGCTCCTGCGTGTATGCGTGCACTGTGGTCATGAAGCCGCCCTCGATGGCGGCGAGGTCGTCGAGAACCGACGCGAGCGGCGCAAGCGCGTTCGTCGTGCACGACGCGTTCGACACGATGCGGTGCGATGCCGGATCGTACGTCGCCTGGTTCACGCCATACGCGATGGTGACCTCGGCATCGGGAGAAGGTGCACTGATCAGCACGCGATCTGCACCGGCATCCAGATGCGCTGCAGATGCACCGCCCGAGGTCAGCCTGCCCGTCGACTCGAGCACGACCGACACCCCGAGCTCCCGCCACGGAAGCTTGGACGGGTCGCGCTCGGCGAGCACCGCGACCGGACGGCCGTCGACGATGATGCTGTTCTCCCCGACTTCGACCTGGCCGGGGAAGCGCCCGAGTATGCTGTCGAAACGCAGCAGCTGCGCCAGCGCGGCCGGCTCGGTGAGGTCGTTGACGGCAACGATCTCGAACTCCGGGTCGCGCTCGAAAGCCGCGCGGAAGACGTTGCGGCCGATGCGGCCGAATCCGTTGATGGCGATGCGTGAGGGAGCCATGGGCCGTTCCTTTCGTTCTGGGACGTGTCGGGCTGGGTGATGTCGTGCTTGGTGGACGACATCCAGCCTGAGCGAGCGGACGAGGGGCCGCCATCGGCAGGAACGACGCAGATCGAAGGTTTCCGGCCATCGACGGTCGGGGCCAAGATTCGTGAGCAGACCCGTCGCCCGCCGCAGCGGACTCAGCTCAGCCCACCCCACTCAGCCCACTCGGCTCAGCTCGCGACCTCCTCCGGCGCGGTGGCCGGCGTCGGGGCACGATCGGCGAACGTTTTGCGGTATGCGCTCGGCGATGTGCCGAGGATGCGCCTGAAGTGGTCGCGCAGATTCGTCGCCGTGCCCAGCCCTGTCTGCGCGGCCACCTGGTCGACACTCAGATCGGTTGCCTCCAGCAGCTCCCTGGCGATGTCGACACGCGCGCGCAGCAACCATTGCAGCGGCGTGTAACCGGTGTCCTCGAGGAACCGGCGGGAGAACGTGCGCGCGGAGACGTTGGCGTTGCACGCCAGGTCGGTGACCGTGATCGGATCCGTGAGCCGCTGCAGCGCCCACTCCCGCGTGCGCGCGAAGACCTCGCCGCGCGGCTCCGGTAGCGTGCGCGGCACGAACTGCGCCTGCCCACCGCTGCGGTACGGCGCGGCGACGATCGCCCGGGCGACCCGGTTCGACGCGTGAACCCCGAAGTCCTGCCGCACGATGTGCAGGCAGAGGTCGATGCCGGATGCCACCCCCGCGGAGGTCAGGATGTCTCCGTCGTCCACGAACAGCACGTTGCGATCGAGCAGCACCTGCGGGTATGCGCGCTGGAACATCTCGGCGCGGTGCCAGTGCGTGGTGGCGCGGCGGCCGTCGAGCAGGCCTGCAGCTGCGAGGGCGAACGCGCCGGTGCAGATCGAGACGACGCGCGCTCCGCGGGAGTGGGCATCCCGCAGCGACTGGAGGATGCGGGCATCCCATCGCCTCAGCTGGTCGTCGAAGCCTGGGACGACGACGGTGTCGGCTGTGGTGAGCGCGTCGAGGCCTTGGTCGACGCCGATGCGGATGCCGGCATCGGTCTCGACGTCGCCCGCTTCGGGAGCGCACACCACACGCTGGTACGGAACACCTTCGCGTGGCTTGAACACCTGGATCGGGATGGCGACGTCCATCGGCACCGCTCCCGGGAGCACGAGGATGGCGACGCGATGCGGCTCGTTCACCGACGACCTCCTGTGCGCAAGGGATTCCTTGGCGGTAATCCTATGCAGGAGGTCGTTCATGCCAGGCCAGACCCCGCACATCGCCGTGGCGAAGGGCGCGAACACCAGTGTTCGCCAGCACAACCAACCGCGGCCCCGCTCAGTGCGCCGTGACGTCCCACACCGTGAGGCGCCCGCACATTCCCCAGCGCTCGGCGGCATCCGCATGCACGGCGCGGACGCCGCTGGCGGCAAGCCCCTCGGAGTCGCCGGCCGCAAGGGACGCGAGCTGGCGCATCGTGGCATCCAGCGCGGCGCCCGGACCTGCGGCCACGATGCCCTCCCACTCGGCGACACGCGGTTCCACGAGGGCTGCCGCCGCTGAGTACAGGTCGCGCAAGGCGGAACCGAGGTCACGCGTCGCGCGGTCGCACAGCTCGGCGAAGCCCTCGAGCGCCAGGTCGCGGCGAGCCCGCGCGGCGGCCATCGTCTCCTCGCCGCCGGCCGCGGGCAACGCCGCATGCGCTCTGTATCGCGCCGGGTCGCGCACGATCTCCAGCGGGAAGGTGAGCACGGCATCTCCCGCCTCGGGCAGGCCGGCATTCGACATCAGAGTGAGGATGTCCAGCGCGCCGTCCTCGTTGATCAGCCGGTGCACCGTCCCCGGCGTGAACCACACCACAGCGCCCGGAGTGAGCGCGGTGCGCTGCAGGCCCTGAGAACTCAGCGTTTCGACGGCGCCGCGACCACCGAGCACGATGTAACCCTCCGTTGACGTCGTGTGCAGATGCGGCGAACCGCCGCGCAGCCCGTCGGATGCCTCCCAGTCGTACACGCGCAGGCGAGACACCGCGATCCCGCCGGGTAGGCCACGACCCAGCGCCGTCGCAGCTGCCTGCTCCCGCAGCGACTCGAACGGTGCGACCTGTTCGCGGTCCGGGTGGTCCCTGTCCGCGGGTGCCGCGCCGCTCACCGGAGCGCCGCGGCGGGGAGCGTCGCGCCCGGGCCGAAGACGGCGTCGAATGCCGGCTTCGACCGCAGGTGGCCGTCGAGAACGTGGGCCGCCCCGAAGCCGGCGAAGGTGTCCGGAATCCAGGAGTGCGCGTCGCTGAGCCCCCACAACACGAACGCGGTGCACCCGGGAACCGCTCGGGCGTCGTCCACGATCGACCGGTAGTCGGCGGCCTGGGCCGCGAGCTGCTCGTCGGTCGGATCCGCATCCTGTGCCACAGGCATCCGCACGTCCACCTCCGTCAGCGCCACCTCGAGACCGAGGTCGGCGAACCGCTGGAGGTTCTCGCGCATGGTCGCCGGCGGTTCGCCCACGATGCGGTGGCCCTGCACGCCGAAGCCGTGGATTGGAACGCCCTCGGCGAGCAGCCGCTGCACCAGCTCGTAGTACGCATCGCTCTTCGGGCAGAGGTCTTCGACGTTGTAGTCGTTCAGGTAGAGACGGGCGGCGGGATCCGCCTCGTGCGCCCAGCGGAACGTGTCGGCGATGTAGTCGATGCCCATGGCCTCCAGCCACGGCGACCGCCTCGGCTCCGCGTCGTCGTCGAACGCCTCGTTGACGACATCCCACTGCTCGATGCGCCCGCGGTATCGCCCGACGACCGTGCGGATGTGATCGCGCAGAATGCCTTCCCGCTCGCTTTCGGGCGCCTCGGCGACCCACTGCGCGAGCTGACTGTGCCACGCGAGCGTGTGCCCGCGAACCGCCAGCCCCTCGGCCTCCGCGAACGCCATCACGCGATCGGCCGCCACGAAGTCGTAGGTTTCGCGACTCGGCCGCAACGGCGCGAACTTCATGGCGTTCTCCGCCGTCACCACCAAGAACAGTCGCGCGATCGTGCGTCGATATATATCGTCGTCGAGAGCATCGGCATCGACGGCGCATCCCAGGCGCAGCGTGGCGGGTCTCGGTCGCCCTTCGGTCTCCGGTTCGACCGCAGGCTGGTCGATTGCAGCCGCGTCGACGATCATGCGACCACCACCGCTGTCGCCCAGGGAGCACCTGTTCCTGCCATGGTGCGGTAGAACGGCGACGAGGAATCGATCTCCCCGGCATCGATGCGCCTGCCGGTGAAGGCGGAGGCATAGATGCCGGCGATCAACTCCAGCGTGCTCCTGGCATGCTCGAGCGTGACGGGCAGCGGCGCATCGCGCTCGATGGCGTCGAGGATCGCGGCGAACTGCGCGGAATGCCCGCTGCCGGTTCCCGAGGGGCCCGTGGCCCAGGCATCCGTGATCTCGTCCTCGTGGCCTGGGGCTGCGGTGATCTTCCACGAGTCGTCGGAGTAGCCGTAGAGGTGCTCCAGCTCGACCGTGGCATGTTCGAAGTCGAAACGCAGGTAACTGGTCTCTTTCGGCGACAGCAGGCTGTTGACCACGCTGGCCACGGCGCCGCCCTCGAGCGTGACGATCGCGTGCGAGAGGTCCTCGGTGATCACCGGTCGCGCCTGCCTGGCCGCGACGGCCACCACCTGAGACCACGGGCCGAGGATGGAGAGCATGGTGTCCATCTGATGGATGCCGTGACCCATCGTCGGTCCGCCACCCTCGACGTCCCACTTGCCGCGCCACGGCACCTCGAAGTACGAGTCCGGCCGGTACCACAACGTGTTGCAGACGGCCGTCAGCGGGCGGCCGAGCGCACCGTCTGCCACGCGATCGCGCAGCCACAGCGCCCGCGAGCCGAAACGGTGCTGCGACACGGTGGCGAACTGCGCGCCGCCTGCGCGTTCCGCCTCGGCGATCTCGTCGAGCTCGGCGAGCGAGAGCGCCGGCGGCTTCTCGCTGAGCACGTGGATGCCGCGCCGCAGCACGGCGATCGCCTGCTCCTTGTGCAGTCCGGGCGGCGAGCACAGATGCACGATGTCGAGGTCGGTGGCCTCCAGCAGCTCGTCGAGGCCGGTCGTGCCGATCGGAACATCCCATGTTCGCTGGAACTCGCGCACGCGTTCCGGCTCGATGTCGCATGCGCCGACGATGCGAGCCCGGCCGTCGAGGCGCTGCACGTTCTCCGCGTGCACGCGGGCGATGCCGCCGGTGCCGACGATGCCGATGCGCAGCGGGTTCTGCGGCGTGAACCGGCGATGGCCGCTCGCTCGGGGCGGCCCGTCGGCGAACGATTCACAGGAAGAGGGCGCCTGGGCGGCGTTAACGTCGTGCGCACTCATCTCAGCGCACCCCCGCCCGCTCGACAACGCCGTCGCCTCGCGCTGCGGAGTCCGCAGCATCTCGCATCCCCTCGACGCCATCCACGCCGTCCACGCCGCCCAAGCCATCGAAGCCGTCCAATCCAGCCACGGCGGAGGCACGAGTCGCCGCATTAGCGGCCGCTGCCGCGAGATCGGTCATGCGCGTGGCATCCGCGGCACCGTCGGCGATCGCCACGGCGTGCTCCAACACGATGGTCTCTGCCACCTCGACCACCCTCACCCTGTCGAAGAACGGCGCCGGGTTCATGCAGGCGAACGGCTCGGATCGCACGAACCACTTCGTGTCGAATCCCTGCGGCGCGCTCTGATCGACGAAAACCACCGTTGACGACCCGTCAGCGCCGTCGTGACGGCCGCAGAAGCCGGCCCATTCACCCCGCGTTCCGCGGACGTCTTCGCCGGTCACGCCGTTGGCTGCCAGGAGCTCGCCTCCGGTGAACGACCGCGGTCCGCGCCAGAACAGGCCGCCATAGCCGGCATTCTCCCGCCCTTCCGTGGTGGGCGAGCCCATCTCGATCGGGGCGCCCGACACGTTCGTGAGCTCGCTGCGCCATCCCAGCACCCAGGCGTCGTGCCCAGGGGCGAGCGTCGCGGTCAGCGTGCGCATCTCGGTGAAGACGATGTCGCCGCGGTCACTTCCGTCGGCGGGCTGACGGCGCCAGGTGAGCGCGTGACGGAACACCGCGCGGTCATCCTCCGTGGCCATCGCGATGACCGTGTCGTGGTCTTGCGAGCCGTTGTTCTTGAGGTCGGCGTACCAGCCCACCTTGCGGGTGTAGGTGGCGCCACCCCAGAAGTTGTCCGGCCCGACGTTGGGGAGCGCCATCGTGATGCCCTTGTGCCAGACGTGATCCCAGGGGCGGAACACCGTGACAAGCCGCCCACCCGGTGTGCGGAGCGGATGCACGTACGGTCGCGGCGACTCGAACTGTGCCTCCGTCGGCGCGTAGACGTAGCGCATGAGTTCGACGGAGGCCGTGGCCTCAGCCGCGTGCGCGACGATGCGCACTTCGCGGTCGACTTCGTGAATGAAGGTGAGTGGTCGAGGCGGTTTCACGCTCATCGGGTCTGGATGCCTTCCATAGAATCGTCGTTGATCGGCGTCGGACCGGCGCTCAGTCCGCAACTTTTTCGATAGGTTATCGGAACGGCAGCCTACGGTGGGGGATGCCCGTCGTCAAGAATGGGCTCGAGCGAACCGTGTTCGAGTCGACGAACGGGTAGCTGTCGGGGCACGCGAACGCCGAGCCCCGTCAAGGAGGAAGTTTCATATGGCCGGATCCAAGGGCACACTGGCCGAGGTCGCCGCCCACGCCGGGGTCTCCATCCCGACGGTGTCAAAGGTGCTCAACAGCAAGGCCGATGTGGCTGCGGCCACCCGCGACAAGGTGTTCGCCGCACTCGAAGCCACCGGGTATCAGAGCAGACGAGGCATGCCCAACGCGTCGGGTGCGGTCGAGTTCCTGATCGAGGGAGCGGACTCTGCGTGGGCCCTCGAGCTCATCAAAGGTGCAGAGCGCGAGTCGGCTGCGCGCGAGGTCGCCATGATCATCACGAGCTCCGTGCACGAGAACTTCTCCCTAGAGCGCTGGATCGAGGCGATCCGAACGCGACGCTCAGCCGGCGTCATCGCCGCACTGCCCAGCCGTGGGAACGAGATACTTCAAGCGCTCTCGACATTGACGATCCCGGTGGTCCTCGTGGATCCGCCACACGCTGAGAAGTGGCAGTTTCCCGCGATCCGCGCCACGAACTGGTCGGGCGGCTACGAGGCGACGAACCGGCTGGTCGAATTGGGGCACCGTCGGATCGGACTACTGGCGGGGCGGAGCGATCTGGACAACGCACTCGAGCGGCAGGAGGGCTACGCCGCGGCACTGCGACGGGCGGGCATCCCGTACCTGCCCGAACTCGTGGTCGAGGCCGAGTTCCTGATCAGCGACGGCCACCGTGCGGGCGGAAGGTTGCTCGATCTCGCGGAGCGTCCCACGGCCATCTTCACCAGCTCCGACCAGCAAGCGGCGGGGTTGTACGAGGCGGCGAGGGAGCGGGACATCCGAATTCCCTCCGAGCTGTCGGTGATCGGATTCGACGACACGGTGCTGAGCAGACATCTCGCGCCCGCCCTCACCACCATCCATCAGCCGCTGGCGCAGATGGCCGCAGAAGCGGTTCGCCTCGTGCAGGACTCGGGCGCGGGCACGCGCGGTGCGCAACGCCTCGAGCTTCCGACGTATCTCGTCGAGCGGGGCAGTGCGGTGGCGCTTGCCTCAGACGACACCCGGCGTGAGGCCGGAACACGGGGGCGCGCGACACGCTGACGGCCTGAGGGTAAACGGTGTCACCGTTCGCCCTCGTCGGACGAATCGCTTTCGCGATGCCGACGAGCAGCGCATGGCCCACGCTTCCGCATGATTCCGCGGGCCCGGCCCTCAGCCGTGTGCCCACCGACCCCGTCCGCCGGGGGCGTCTGGGCACCCGTACTGGGGTGCGGCAAGCGCTTACCGGTTGACACCCGCTGCGATCCTGCGTTACCTTCACTTTCGATATCTGATCGAAACGACTTTCGGTATCCGAACCGAAAGCGTCACGTTCGAAACGACCACACTGCGGTGGCGGGACTCCCCTCAGCGCACAGCGACGAGAAGGGACGACGCGCATGACCAGCTCAACGGTCACGCGGCGCACGAAGACCGCGATGCCGACGGCCGCTTCACGACCGCCGCGAAGACGCACTCCATGGTGGCGCAACTGGCAGCTTTACTCCCTGCTCGTGCTCCCCGTTCTCTGGTTCGTGGTGTTCCGCTACGTGCCGATGGTCGGCAACATCATCGCCTTCCGCAACTACGTGCCGGGGGGCAACATCTTCGGCGAGGGCTGGGTCGGCCTCGACAACTTCACGATGTTCCTGTCGGATCCGTCGTTCTGGCAGGTCTTCCGCAACACGATCATGCTCGGCGGCCTCACTCTGATATTCGGGTTCCCGGTGCCGCTCGTATTCGCCCTGCTGCTGAACGAGGTGCGCAACCGCGGATTCAAGAAGTTCGTTCAGACCACGACCTACCTGCCGCACTTCCTCTCGATCGTGATCGTCGCCGGCATGATCATGCAGCTCACCTCCGCGACCGGGTCGATCAACCAGTTGCTGAGCGTGTTCGGCGTGCACAAGATCGAGTTCCTGCAGGATCCAGGCTGGTTCCCCGCCATCTACGTGATCAGCGAGATCTGGCAGACCGCCGGCTGGGGCACGATCCTCTACCTCGCGGCCCTGACGACCATCGACGAGAGCCTGTACGAAGCGGCGCGCATCGACGGTGCAGGGCGTATGCGGCAGATCTGGCACGTGACGCTGCCGGGCATCCGTCCCACGATCATCACGCTGCTCATCCTCAACATCGGCAGCTTCATGGCGGTCGGCTTCGAGAAGATCCTGCTGCTCTACAATCCGGCGATCTACGACACTGCCGACGTCATCTCCACCTACCTCTATCGCGTCGGCATCCAATCGGGAAGCTTCAGCTACGCCGCGGCCATCGGCATCTTCGAGGCCGCCATCGGGCTCATTCTCGTGGTCTCCGCCAACTTCATCTCCCGGCGCGTGATCGGAGCGAGCCTGTGGTGATCAACAACTCCGTACCCGTGATCGACAGCATCGGCTCGAGGGATGACGAGTCCGACGCGACTGTCGCCATCACTCTCGGCTCGCGTTCGCCGAGCAAACGAGGGTCTCGGTTGCATCGGACGCGCGGGCAGCGCATCTTCGGCTGGATCAACGTGGTGATCCTGCTGCTTGCCGTGGCGGTGACGCTGTACCCGTTCCTCAACGTGATCGCGGAGTCGTTCAGCAGCGAGAAGTACATCCAGTTCGGCCAGGTCACCGTCTGGCCGCTCGGGTTCAACATCGACACCTACAAGGTGGTCGCCAGCGACAAGATGTTCTGGATCAACTACGGCAACACCGTGCTCTACACCGTAGTGGCCACGGCGATCTCGATGGTGCTGAGCACGATGTTCGCGTACGCCGTCTCCAAGCCCGAGCTGAAGGGTCGCCGGTTCTTCATCGGCCTCGCCGTCGTGACGATGTTCTTCTCCGGCGGCCTCATTCCCAACTATGTGCTGGTCAACGGCCTGCACATGACGAACACGATCTGGGCGGTCGTGATCCCGAACGCGATCAGCGTCTACAACGTGCTGATCATGAAGTCGTTCTTCGAGAACATGCCTCGCGAATTGGAAGAGGCCGCAGAGATCGACGGGCTGGGCACCTACGGCACGTTGTGGCGCATCGTACTTCCGCTCTCCAAAGCCGTGCTCGCCACGATGATCCTCTTCTACGCGGTCACGAACTGGAACTCGTGGTTCCAGGCGTTCATCTACCTGGACCACTCGAACCTGTTCCCGGTGACCATCTACCTGCGCAACCTGATCGCCGGGGCGAGCAGCGCGCAGACGTCCGGGGCGAATGCGGCCGGCGACCTCACGCAGATCAACGCGAACATCAAGGCGGTCACCATGGTGCTCAGCGTGCTGCCCATCCTCTGCGTATATCCGTTCATCCAGCGCTACTTCATCTCGGGCGTGATGCTCGGCTCCGTCAAGGGCTGATCGGCGGATGCCGTAGGCCGGCATCCCTCGTCCGCGATTCTCTCGTTCCACCCCATACCCACATCCACAGTTGGAGGTTCACAGCCATGACCACCGAAATCTCACGGCGCAATGTGCTTGCGCTCGGCCTGGCGGGCATCACCGTCGGGCTGCTCGCCGGATGCTCGTCGACCGCGAGCACGCCGTCGGGCAAAGATCCGTTCACCGGTAAAGCCAAGGGCGCCATGAAGTCGCTCGGCGTGAACGAGCAGTTCAAGGCGACGACGCCTCTGACCGTCTCGCTGCTCTTCCAGGACAATCCCGCCTACCCCGAGAAGTCCTCGTGGGAGCTCTGGAAAGACATCACGGACAAGTCGAATGTGACGTTCAATCCGACGATCGTGCCGTACGCGGACTACAACACGAAGCGGTCGCTGCTGATCAACTCCGGCAACGCGCCCGACATCATAGCCAAGACCTATCCGGGCTCGGAGACCCAGTTCGTGGGCGGCGGCGCCATCGTCGCCGCGAGCGACTACACGCAGTACATGCCGAACTTCACCGACAAGGTGAAGAAATGGAAGCTCGAGCCGGACCTGGCCACGATCCGCCAGGCGGACGGCAAGTACTACGTCTTCCCCGGCTTGCACCAGACACTGTTCGTCGACTACACGATCGGCGCACGTACCGACATCCTCGAGGGCGACGGCATCGACACCCCGACCTCATGGGACGAGCTCCATTCTGCATTGAAGAAGGTCAAGCAGAAGCACCCGGAGGTTCAGTACCCTTTCTCCGACCGCTGGCTCGGCGCAAGCACTCTCAACCTCGCCGCCGCGACGTGGGGAACGATGGCAGGTGCGAACTGGGGCATCGGCAACGGGCTGCTCTTCGACACGAAGAAGCAGAAGTTCTCGTTCGCTCCCGCAACCGATCAATTCAAGGATCTGCTCAAGTACTTCGCTTCGCTGGTCAGCGAAGGGCTGATGGATCCAGAGAGCTTTACGCAGAGCGACGACCAGGCGTTGGCGAAGTTCAACACCGGCAAGTCGTACTTCATCAACGCCAACGCACAGACACTGGTGCTCTCTCGAACGGCCATGGAGCAGAACTTGGGCGCCGGAAAGTTCAAGATCGCCAAGCTTCCGTCTCCCGCAGGACCTCTGGGCAAGGTCGTCACCGGCTCCCGCCTTGAGAACGGGATCATGGTCTCGACCGACGCCACGAAGAAGTCCGACTTCAAGGCACTGCTCCAGTTCATCGACTGGCTCTGGTACTCCGACGACGCGCAGGTGTTTCTCAAGTGGGGTGTCGAGGGCAAGACGTACGAAGTCAAGAACGGCAAGTACGAACTGCTCCCGGGTTACAAACTCTCCGCCTACGGATTCGGTGACCCGAACGCGAAGACGGATATCCGCAACGACATGGGCTTCTCCTGCGGCAACTTCATGTACGGCGGAACGACCAAGATCGTCGACTCCACGATGCCCCCCGAGGAGCTCGCCTGGCAGAAGGTGATGTCGGCGTACAAGCAGATCCCACCGTCGCCGGGCGTTCCCTACACGCCGACGCAGCTGCAGCAGGCCACCCTTCAGCAGACCGCGCTGATCGACACCGCCAACACCGCGACGCTGAACTTCATTCTCGGTAAGCAGGGCTTCGACCAGTGGGACGCCTACGTCTCGTCGCTGAAGAGCAAAGGCATGCAGACCTACGTCGACAACGCCAACCGCTACTACGCAGCGGTGCAGAAGAAGGTCGGCTGATCGCATGTGGCATGGCGCGGATTCATCAATGGGCACGACGACGCAGCGCGACGTCTTCGACAAGCCGTGGTTCCGCGCCATGTTCGCGCTGTACGGGTTGCTCGGCACGACGGCCGCATTCGCCATCGCCATCCTGCCTTTCGGCGCCGCGGTCTTCCTCTCACCGCTCGTTCCGATCGGCGGCCAGTTCCTGCTCGTCATCGGAGGGTTCTCGATCGGGCCAGCATGGGTAGCCGCGCTCTACACGATGCGCAGGTATGCCGACGGTCGCGACATCGAACCTTTCCGGCTCTTCGTGCGCGGCTACCTCATCGGATGGCGGCAGACGCTCCTGTTCTGGGCTCCGTACTTCACCCTGCTTTTCGTACTCGGATTCGATCTCACGTCGGGCATGCCCGCCCCTGTGTCGTGGCTGCTCGTCGTACTCGGAGCCGCCGCCGTGCTCTGGGGCAGCACCGTGCTGGTGATCGTCGCGTTCTTCTCGTTCCGGCTGCGGGATGTGCTGCGCCTCGCGGCGTACGGACTCACGCGCAGCCCGCGCTGGCTGCTCGCCGCCGCCGTGCTGATGGCCGTCGCCGGCGGGCTCGTGTACGTGGGGAGCGAGGTGGCTGCGGGCATCCTTGTTGCGCCGTTCGCTCTCCTCACGGTTCTCGCGTCGCGGCCGCTCGTGCGCCGCCTGACCGAGGAGTTCACGTCATGACCTGCGAAGACACGCAGGGCTCTCAGGTCAGCCGTACCCGCATGGATGGCCTGCGCGCCCGGCTGGGCGGCTTCGCGTTCGGCGGCGACTACAACCCCGAGCAGTGGGGGCGCGAGACGTGGCTCGAGGATGTCGCGCTCATGCGGCGCGCCGGCGTCAACCTCGTGACGCTGGGAGTGTTCGCCTGGGCGTCGCTCGAACCGGAGCCCGGCGTCTTCACGTTCGAGTGGATGGACGACGTGATGGACCTGCTGCACGAAGCGGGCATCGCCGTCGACCTGGCCACGCCGACGATGGCACCACCGGTCTGGCTGTCGAAGCGGTTCCCGGAGACGCTGCCGGTGATGGCAGACGGCGAGACGTTCGGCTTCGGAAACCGGCTGCACTACGACCCTTCATCACCCGCGTACCGGGAGCGGGCCGCCATCATCACGCGGGCGCTCGCGGAACGCTACTCGGGGCATCCGGCGTTGGCGATGTGGCACATCAGCAACGAGTACGGCCCGACCGCGTACAACGAGCAGAGCTCGGTGGCGTTCCGCGCCTGGCTGCAACGGCGCTACGGCTCGCTCGATGCCCTCAACGAGGCCTGGTACACCCGGTTCTGGAGCCAGCGCTACACGGCGTGGGATCAGGTGGACGTTCCGGCCGTTCCGCGCTCGTGGATGAATCCCGCCAGACAATTGGACTTCAAGCGCTTCGTCTCGGATGCACTTCTCGAATGCTTCGAAGCGGAGCGTGACATCGTGCGGGAGTTCCGCGACGACATCCCGATCGTGACGAACTTCATGCGGTTCTACCGCAATGTCGACTACTGGGCGTGGGCGAAGCAGCAGGACGCGGTCGCCCTCGACATCTACCCGAACCCGGGCGAGGTCGATTCGTGGGTCGCGGCAGCCTTCAACTTCGACCTGATGCGCTCGCTGAAGGGTGAACCGTGGGTGCTCATGGAGCAGGCGGCGAGCGCGGTCTCGCAGTGGAAGGTGAACAACGCGAAGCGGCCGGGACTCATGCGCTCCGGCTCGTTCCAGGCGATCGCGCACGGCTCGGATTCGGTGCTGTACTTCCAGTGGCGGGCGAGCCGCGGCGGGCAAGAGCGCTTCCACTCGGCGATGCTGCCTCATTCGGGCACGGGATCTCGTACCTGGCTCGAGGTCGAGCGTCTCGGCCACGAGCTTCCGCTGATCGAGAGTGCGCTCGGCACGACCTCGCACGCCGACATCGCGGTGCTCTTCGACTGGGATGCCTGGTGGGCGCTCACCGAGACGCACGGCCTGCCGCGGAACGACTTCGACTACCCGCAGCTCGTGCTTGATCACTACCGGCCGCTGCTGGAGGCGCACCACGCCGTTGACGTGGTCTCGTTCGACTCCGATCTCTCGGGTTACCGGATGATCGTGGTGCCGAACGCCTATCTCGTCACTGACCGCTTCGTCGAGGCTCTCACCAGGTTCGTCGAGGCAGGCGGCCGGGTCGTGTGCTCGTTCTTCTCCGGCGTGGTCGACGAGAGCAACAATGTACGGCAGCCGGCGTACCCCGGCGGCCTGCGCGACCTCATCGGCGGCTACATCGACGAGTACTGGCCCGCTCGCGACGGGGAGTCGTTCGGCGTGCGGTTCGGAGACCGCGACTTCGTCACCACCGCGGACTGGTGGCAGGACAGTCTGCACGCCGAGTCCGCCTCGGTGCGCGCCGTGTACACGACCGGCCTGCTGGAAGGCCGCGCCGCGGTGCTGGAGAACGCGGTAGGCGATGGACTGGTTGTGTACGTGGGAACGCGGCTGGAGGCATCCGCACTGGCGAGTCTGCTGACCGGCGAGGCGGCGCGGTCGGGGATCGTGCCGCTCGTGCCCGATGCGCCGGCCGACGTCGAGGTCACGGTGCGCGAGTCGGAGGATGCGCGGTTCCTGTTCGCACTGAATCACTCGGAGACGGATGCCGCCACCGTGTCGCTCCCTTTCGCCGGCCGCGACCTGCTCACCGGCGGTGCGGTAGTGGATGCCCTGACGCTGACGCCGCTCGGCGTCGCCGTTGTGCGCGCGACGGCGTGACGTCGCGCTGGCGTTCAGCCGGGTGACGTCACGCGGCGAGCGGCCGGCTCGCGTCGCGCGGCGGCCGGTAGCGCACAACATGGCCGAGGGACTGCACCGCGGCAGGCGGAGCCCGGTCGGGGCGCACGCCGAGCACGTAGGCTTTCGCGCATGATGCGGCACGAACCCTTGTCCTTCGGAGACGTGGGCGGTCCAGAGTGATGGAGTCGCAGTGAGCGAGCCGGTGCGACGCGTGCACGTCGAGCAGGTGCTGCCGCGCAACCAGTTCCTGGTGACGGAGCCGGTCGCGGCATCCGCTCTGCGTGAGGGTCGATGGGTGGACGGCGAGCTCGGTCTCACGGAGGAATGGCTCGTTTTCGCTTCGGGCGACCCGCACGATGTACCCGACTTCGTGCTGATCGACGGCGACGTGCAGACGGATGTCGCCGCGGCGGCGAACGTCGACATCGTCACGATCACGATCTCCCGCACGGCGCACCGCTACCGGGCGGATTCCAGCAGCATGGCGCCGTTCATCGCCGCACTGCAGCGGCTGCGCGCCGAACCTCCGAGCGGCACGCGCGTGTGGCTGGCGGATGCCGGTGACGAGACCGTGAAGTGACCGGTCCGGGCGCGGGCGGCGCTGCGGCATCCGGTGACCTGTCGTCAGTGAGCGCGGCATCGGGCGGCGCACGGTATGCGGCGCTCGTGGTCGCCGGGCTGGTGTGCCAGGAGGTCGGGGCATCCATCGCGGTTCTGCTGTTTCCGCAGGTCGGCTCGCTCGGCATGGTCTTTCTGCGGGTGCTGTTCTCGGCCGCGATCCTGCTGCCGATCGCGCGGCCGCGCTTGCGGGGCATCCGTCTCGGCTCCTGGATGACCGTGGCCGGCTTCGGCCTCGTGCTGGCGCTGATGAACGGCTTGTTCTACCTGTCGCTGGACCGCATTCCGCTCGGCGCCGCGGTCACCATCGAGGTGCTCGGGCCGCTCGTACTGTCGGTGGTGGCGGCGCGCAGGGCGGTCGCGTGGTTCTGGGCGGGGCTGGCCGCGGTCGGCGTCGTGCTGCTGGGCGACGGCAGCTTCGGACACCTCGACCTGGTCGGTGTTCTGCTCGCGGCAGGTGCGGGCACGTCGTGGGCGTTCTACATCCTGCTGTCACGCCAGACCGGGCGACGGTTCGCCAAGTTCGACGGCCTGGCGATCGCGATGACGATCGGCGCCATCGCGTCGGCACCGTTCGGGATCGTTTCGGCGGGATCCGCTCTCCTGCGCCCCGAGGTGCTGCTGCTCGGTGCGGCGGTGGCGCTGCTCTCGTCCACGATTCCCTACGGGCTCGAGCTGCTCGCGCTGCGCCACCTGCACGCGTCGACGTTCGCCACGCTGATGAGCCTCGCACCCGCGACGGCGGCGCTCGCCGGCCTCGTGCTGCTCGGGCAGAGGTTCAGCTGGGTGGGGGTGGTCGCTGTGCTGCTCGTGATCGGCGCCAGCATCGGCGCCGTCTGGTCGGCCCGCCCCCACGAGCCGGCACCGGAGGCGCCCGACGAGGTGGGGTAGGCGAAGGAGCCGGGGGCACCTGGTGTCGATGCACAGATCAGCGAGCAGGGTACTGCCACGGATCGACCGTCTCGATGCCCGTCGACTCGAAGTCGTTGGTATTGCGGACGACGATGTTCTGATCGTCGCCGTCATCACACTCGGCCACCGTCGCGACGTCTACAACCGGTGAAGTCCGTACGCGGATCTCTCACCGGGCTGTTGGCAATTTGCCGCGTTGCCGGGGTGCTACGACGGCGTGGGTCGATTCGATCGGCCCGATACTAGCCGTATGTGGTCTCGGGCGAGGTCGGCAGCAATTGGTGCAATCGTCGTTGTCGCGGCAATGTCGGCGTGCTCGTCGACGCGGTCGGCGGCTTGCTCAGCCGTTGGGCTCTCATCGTCTGTCCGCGTGCACGTCGCCGGCAGCCTCACACTGGTCCGCGACGTCGGATTCTGTGCTGGCGTCGCCTGTACTCCGCACCGGTTGTCCATCAAGGTCGAGGGATCCACGCCTACGCCAATCCCGATCGCCCACCAGGGCAACGTGTGGACGGTGCCGAGCGGCTCATCGCGCCCGGCTCATGGGCGAGTCGCAGCGTTTGATAGCTCCGGCGACATTCTGGCCAATGATGTCGTCGCGTTGAGCTGGAAGAACGACGGCACGTCCACTTGTCCCGGTCCGTATACCGCCACCGCAAACCTCCACATACCGCTCTAGGGCGGCTACGACGTTCCTCGAGCGGGGATCGTGGCGTCATGTTCAACCTCGCAAGGTGCTCACGGGCAGGAGTACGAACGCGAGTCCGACCAGCGGATATCGCACCACCGGCGAGAGTCGTTTGTAGGCCTCCCGCCTGCGCTTCCAGGCCGTCAGGAACCCGGCCACGCTTCCTCCGCCCGACGCAGGAACTCGAGCGCGTACGACTGAGCCTCCGATGCCTGCGAGCTGAGCCAGAATGCGAGGTGGTCGCCGCCTTCGATCCAGTAGTGCTGGGCGTTCGGGATGCGCTCCCATGCGCGTACGCCGTCGTAGAACTTCACGTCCGCATCAAGCGTTCCGTGAATGACAAGCGTGGGCCGTGTGATCTCGTCGAAGGGCAGCGGCGTGATAGCCCGGAACTGCCTCATGTCGTTCTCGTTCCCGGCCTTCCGCGAAGAGTACGGGTACATCGTCTCCATCAGCCCGCGCATGAACGCGAGCTTCTCCGGCGAATTCAGCACCTCGTCGACATAGGTCCCGCGTCTGTCCTTCGGCAAGTAGCCGATCCCGGAGAGCGCGGTGGACAGGAACGCTCGCGGGAACCTGTTCATGAAGGCGCGCATGACTCTTTGCCCGGGCGAACTCATGAACACGACCTCGCCGACGGGGCTGACGGTCTCCGGCATGACGTAGTCGCCGCTCACGCTCGAGATGGCCAGGAGAGCCGTGGTGCGCTCCGGATGCTTCGCCGCGAACAGATACGCCGCCGGGCCCCCGGCAGATAATGACGTCACGACGCCCCGCTCGACGTCGAGCGCATCCAAGAGCGCCGCAAGCAGATCGGCTTGCTCTTCGAACGTCTCACCACTGGCCAGTGGTGTGCCGAGATATCCGGGCCGCGAGAAGCTCAGCACGCGGTAGCCGTTCCTGGCCAGCCAGTCGTTGGTGACCCGCGCTTGGTCAACGCCGCCGAGACCCGCATGAAGCGACAACACAATGGAGCCCGCGCCCTCCGTGAGGTCGTACTCGACCTCACCCCTGCTCGTCGTGACGACTCGCGGCGCGATCGAGACCCCCGGCAGCGCCTGCCTACTCATCGGATGCCTTCGACTCTGCTTCGTACGTCAGCATGAACTGTTCCATGGCGTCGTACATCCGCACGTTGCACAGCCGGTAATACCTCTGCTGCCCAGCACTGCGCACCTTCACCGCCTCCACCTGCTTCAGCACCCGCAGATGCTGCGAGATCGTCGGCTGAGCGAAGTCGAAATTGGACGCGATCTGCGTCACCGTCAACTCATCCGACTCCCGCAGGAGTTCGAGAATGCGCTGACGGGTTGGATCCGCCAGCGCCCTGAAAACGGCCGCGAAGTACTCGATCTCCGATTGATCCATAGGCACATAATGACATTCCTATATATCTATGTCCAACATCGTGTGGCGATCTCCGTGAACGGATC
This sequence comes from Humibacter antri, assembly GCF_054777235.1. Taxonomy (NCBI): domain Bacteria; kingdom Bacillati; phylum Actinomycetota; class Actinomycetes; order Micrococcales; family Microbacteriaceae; genus Humibacter; species Humibacter antri. The sequence continues at coordinate 31,532 of NZ_BAAHAW010000010.1, forward strand.
CGTTAGCCGGGCAGTACGGTGCGGTGAGGTTGACCCCACACAGCACATCGCGGCGGTGTTCCCGCAGCGCTCTTTAGCGCGATCGATGCCCGGTGACGGATCCGTCAGCGTGCATCCGATTCCCGATCTTGAACGACTACTGGGGTAGGAGCGTGGCGAGCTGATCGAGGAGCTTCTCCTCGCTTCCCGGCTGGTCAGAGGCGAAGCTAAGCCTGGATCCACCGAGCCGATGGTGATGGCTGGCTGAGTCCGATTCGGTGGGATTTTCGCATTCTTGGG
>NZ_BAAHAW010000011.1:0-1160 GCF_054777235.1 Humibacter antri
TGAGTCACACCAGCCGGACCGATGCCAGCCTGCCAGCCAGCCCCAGGCCAGCCAACACACAATTAGAGACGGATCCGTCTACGTGCCGAGCGGGATGCCGTTTTCGCGGAGCACGCACTTGAGTTCGGCCACACCTGTGTAGTGGTGTGTGATCATCCCGAGTGCTGCCGCGCCGGCCAGTTTCGCGGGCGAGTCGTCGGTGAAGAAGACGCTGCTCGGGATGACGCTCATGCTGTCGAGCACGTACTGAAAAGCCCGCCGGTCAGGTTTGGCGAAACCGATAGTCGCAGAGTTGAAGATCTCGTCGAAGTGGGCATCGAGCCCGAGCGATGCAAGTTCTGCTGGGATGGTGTCAGACCCGTTGGTGAGGATCGCCGTCCTCAGTCCGAGAACTCGGAGTTTGTCGGCGAGGCCGAGTATCGCCGAGTCGGCGCGGAACGGTTGCCGCCCCCACGCTGCCGCGGCATCCGCGTTTCCAAGATGCTCGGCAATGCTGGTTATCCACTCCCGCCGGGAAAGGCGTCCCGTGGTGAGCTGCTCGATCAGCGGGCTGCTGAATGCGAAGCGTTCGATCGCGCCTGCCTCGATCCCGTACCTCGTCTCGAGCTCCTCGACATGGCGAGGATCGAAATGGCGCACCACACCGTCGAGGTCGAACAGCACAACGGCGATCACAGAAACCATCCTGCCGGAGACCCTGATCGGCGACCGATAGCGGATCCCGCTGCGCGCATGGCACGCATCAGCGCAGACTTATGATTTGTCCAGCCCGAGGTGGAGCGATCCTCGTTTGTCACGGGCGCGTTGAAGGGGTTGCGTGTGACTGCGGCAGGGTTGCGACGTCAAGGCTTCATTTCCTGCTTCGGATTCTTGGTCACGTTTGTCGCCATATTCGTGTCGAATCTGATCGGGCCGTGGTGGCCGTTGGGCTTCGGAATCGCAACCGTGCTGTTGTTCTTTTGGTATGGGTTCTCAACCGTCGGGACCCGGGTGGTGGCGCAGCGGGAGTTTTCTCGCGGGTATACGACGATCAAGTCGTTTGGCAGTCGTTATCGTTATGTGGACCCCAAAACCATCCGACGCGGTCAAGTCCCGGACGCAGGAGCGGATCCCGCCCTGTACGAGCCGCAGCTCGTACAGCTCCGCCCCATTCACGAATT
>NZ_BAAHAW010000012.1:0-25392 GCF_054777235.1 Humibacter antri
GCGCTGCCGGACACGCCAGCCCGGCAGCGCTTCACCCCTGCCCACTTGACAAAACACGCTACATATCAGCTGTAGTCCGCCGTCACGGTGCGCGCGCCGCCGTCCAACCGAATCGTCCCGCCGTACGGCACGATCCACTGCGGCCTGGTATGCCCGAACGGCACGCCCACGCAGACGACGGCATCCGGGTTGTAGTGCGTGACCTGCTCGATGACGGCCTCACGCTGGGCGACCCGCAGCCGTGCGCGTTGATCCGCTGACGGCACCGGCAGGCCGAGCGCACTGACCGGCGGGCGGGCGACGAGAACGCCTGCGACGCGGGAAAGGTTGCCGCGCTCGCCGAGCCCGCGCACCCACCGCATGACCTGGTCTGCATCGGGGAGCTCCTCGCTCGTCTCCAGCAGCAGGATCGCGCCGTCGAGGTCGTCGGCGGCGGGCATCCGGTCTGCGACAGCGACCTGGTCGAGCACCTCGATGCATCCGCCCCAGGTGCGGCCGGCGACCGAGCGCGAGGGCCCGGCCCACACCCACGGCTCCGTTGGCTCGCGCGCTCCGAACTCGGTCAGGGCGCGAGGATCGGTCCACGGCACGCCGAAATCCTCCGATTCGCCCGGCTCCGTGACGTCGATCTCGCCGCCGTCGAGGAGAGCGGCCCGCAGCGAGCGCAGATGGATGTCGTCGATCCCCGGACCCGCTCCGAGGTGAACCTGCGTCGATCCGCCGTAGAAGCTGGGCACGCCCAGGCGCCACAGGTGATTGTGCAGGTTCGTGTTGTCGCTGTATCCGAGGAAAGGCTTGGGGTTCGCGGCGATCACTTCGTCGTCGAGGTACCGGATGACCGTGACCTGATCGTCGCCGCCGACCGTCGCGAGCACGGCGCGGATGCTCGCATCCGCGAAGGCCGCGTTGACGTCGGCTGCGCGCGCCTCGGCACTCGCTCCGAGCTGACGCGTGGTCGGGTACTCGACCGGAATCAGCCCCGTCGACTCCGTGAGCCGCCGCATCGCCTGCTCGTGCACGGCCGCCGACACCGCGGGTGCGGCGAAAGCGGGCGACAGGACCGCTACGCGGTCGCCAGGGGTGGCCTTGGGCACTGCGGCGAATGGGGCAGGCGTCATGCGGTCATTGAAGCAGACGTGCGGTGAGCCCGGGCGATCCGCACGGCCGCTCTCCGCCCGGCGAGCTCGCACCCGCCGCCCCGTACTCTTGATTCACCTACGACAGGAGAACCAGTGACCGAAGCGATGCCTGAGCGAGAGCACCTGACCTGGGACGGCTTCGGCGAGGCGACGCGCGATCTTGCCCGGCGCATCCTCGCCGACGGGTTCGTGCCGGAAGTCGTGGTGGCCATCGCGCGCGGCGGCCTTCTGCCGGCCGGCGCCGTCGCATACGGGCTCGGCGTGAAGAGCTGCGGCGCTCTCAACGTCGAGTTCTACACGGGAATCGGCGAGGTTCTGGATGCCCCGACCGTGCTTCCGCCCGAGCTCGACCTCGAGTTCCTCGCCGGCCGCCGCGTGCTGCTGGTGGACGACGTCGCAGACAGCGGACGCACCCTGGCATTGGCCGTCGAACTGCTCCGCGATCAGGGAGCGGAGGTGCGCTCCGCGACGATCTACACCAAGCCCGGATCGATCGCGATGCCGGACTACTCCTGGCGGGAGACCGGCCTGTGGATCGATTTCCCCTGGTCGTGGAAGGGCAGCGTCGCCGAGGAGGATGCGCTCGCCGGGTAGGCAACCGTCGCTGTCCTCGGAGGTCCTCGCGTGCCCGGTGTTATATGGCGTCGTCAGGTCGCGCCACCGCGACGACTGTGACGAGGTCGCCCAACCCCTCGTAGTCCGCTGGATTGGTCGTGAACAGGGCGAGGCCGTTGACCGCTGCGACAGCGGCGATCATGAGATCGGCAACACGCCGCCGCGGCGTGCGGCCGATCTGAGCGATGGCGGCGGAGAGCTGTCCGAACATTCGCGCAGCGTCTGCTTCGAAGGGGATCGGGTCGAACCCATGCTCGACTCGTTGCAGGACGGCGATACGTCGCGCTCTCTCCGCGACAGCATTCTCGCCAGAGGCGAGGTTTACACCTGCCGATAGTTCGGCCAGGGTGATCGTGCAGATGGCGGCTTCTTGCGGTAGCTCATCGGCATTCAGCCGGTCCCAGTGGATCAGGATGTTCGTGTCGAGCAGTCCGCGCTGCCAGGGAAATATGCCTCCTGGCGCGTTACCGGACATACGGATCGGCGAGTTCGGGGTCCATCGCAGCATCGGTGTCTGCGCGGAATCGGTCTGAGTCGATCGCGCCTGTGCCGGCGCCAAGCGCAAGGAACTCATCCCGAGGGACGAATCGCGCGCGGTGGCGAAGTGGAATCAGTTCTCCGATGCCGCGTCCGTCTCTCGTGACCGTGAACGACGAGCCATGCTCGACAGCGTCCATGATCTCCCGCGACCGAAGCCTCAGGTCGCGCTGGCTGACCTCGTGCGGTGCGTTCATAGTGGGAGCGTAGCACTGGGTGCTACTCTGTGCTATGCACCGTGATAACACCCCTACCGGATGTGCGCCACCCCGACGCGCACCCGGCGCAGCTGGTAGCGCCACGGGGCGAGCCGCGGTCGGGTGAGCTCGAGCCCGGCGTCGTCAGCGATCCACTCGACGACCTCGTCGGTGCTGCGATCATCCGTCGCCACCTGCGTCGCGTAGCGCTCCCGGGCCAGCGCGGCGACGCAGCGCGGGATCTGCTGGATGGCCCACGTTTCGCCGCGGAGGCCGAAGGGGAAAGACGCGATCCGCGTGCCGAGCCGACGACGAAGCGTCTCGGGGCCGGCGATCAGCGCGTAGTGCCGCAGCTCGACGCCGCGAGAACGCAACCCGCCGACGATCTCGTCGAAGTAGTCGTCGCGCACGATCGTCATCGGAACGATCACCGGGCCGACGTGTGAGGCATCCGCCTGCTGCAAGGTGTCGACGACGGCTGATCGCCACTGCGGCAGGTCCTGGAAGTCGTGGCGGGCATCCGGTGGCAGCGTGCGCCGCAGCGCGAAGCCCAGCAGTTCGGGATCGGCGACGTGGGCGTTCGGCAGCCTGCGATGGAGCTCGAACGCGGTATGGGTCTTGCCCGCACCGAAGGCGCCGTTGATCCAGATGAGCACGTTTCGAACCTATCCGGCATCGCTCGGAGCGACGTCGGCTGAAACCTCGCACAGCCGGGGCCCGGTCACGGTGGATCGAGGGCGACCAGCGGACTGGCCTCAAGTCTCCGGGCCGGCCGAGCTCACGCATCCGGCGTCGCTGGGAGTCGTGAATGCGTTCGCGATGAGACGTGAATGCGCCGTCGATGCGAACGCCTGGCGAGCCTGGGAGTGAGCCCGTCGTCGCAAGGTGCCGAATCGATAATGACGATATGTCGGCGCAGCGTCCTCGGGCGCGGTCGGAGACGACGGTGCTCCGAGCGCGCGGGCTGTCCGTCACCTATGGACGCGTCGCGGCCCTGCGGAACGTCGATCTGGATGTCTCGGCCGGCGAGGTCGTCGGCATCGCCGGTGACAACGGGGCGGGCAAGTCCACCCTGCTGCGCTGTCTCTGCGGCGACATCGGCGAGGCGCGCGGGCAGGTGTGGCTGGACGGCAAGCGCCGGCGCCCGTTGTCGTCGACCATCGCCGACGGGCGCATCGGTGTGGTGTGGCAGCACCTGGAGCTCGCGGACAATCTGGATGTCGCCGCCAACCTGATGCTCGGCAAGGAGCGTCGCCCCTGGCTCATGTCCGAATCGAAGTTCCACGAACGGGCGCGCTCGGTGCTGCACGAGCTGGGCATCCCGATCGCTGAGACGAGTCGGCTGGCCGCGTCGCTGACGGCCGCGGAGCGGCAGCTGCTCGCGCTGGCGCGTTCCGTGACGCCGCCTCCGCGGCTGTTGCTCCTGGACGAGCCGACAGCCGTGCTGGGCCAGGCCGACTCCGTGCACGTCGAGAACCTCATCCACCGCCTGCGCACCCAGGGCACCACGATCGTTCTCATCTCGCACGACGTCGATCAGCTCTTCCGCCTCACCGATCGCGTGGCCGTGCTGCGGCACGGGCGTCTGGTCGCCCAGCTCGACCCGGCGCGCTCGCATCCCGACGACCTGCTCGCACTGATGGCGGGGCGCGACGCAGCCTCCGCCCCCCGGCAGCAGCTGACCCGCCTGCACGGGCTCGCCGGCCGGCTGGTGTCCACGGACCGGTTGAGCCCGGAGGGGGCGTCCGCCGGGCTCGCACTGATCCTCTCGACGCTGGGCGCCGCGCTGGGCGCCTGGCGGCTCAGCCTGCACGTGATCGAGGGTGACGCGCTGAGGTGCGTGTGCTCGGTCGGGCTGCCTGCAGCGGTGCAGGATGCCTGGCACAGCATCCCGCTTTCCGCCGCGAACGTGCCGCTGGTCGCCGCAGCCTCCGCCGGCGCCGTCGTCGTGGACGCCGACGTGGCTTCCAGCCGCGACATCGCCCCGTACGGTTCTCTGCTCGAGGATGCCGGCATCTCCAGCTGGTGGGCCGTCCCGTTCTCCGGCGGAAGCGCGTTGCGCGGATCCGTCGGCGTCTACCATAGGGAGCCCGGCGCGCCCGGCGGCGACCAGGTCGACCTGATCAACCTGTACGCCGGCTACGCGGCGGCCGCGCTCGAGCGGGAGCGGCTGCTGGCCACGCTGACGGCGCGCAACACCGTGCTGGAGAGCATTCGCGCTGTGCTGCAGACGCTCGCCGGCGCAGAGTCGCTCTCCGACCGGATCGAGGCGACCCTGCGCATCCTGCGCGAAGCGTTGCACGCCGACGAGGTCGCGCTCTACGACAGCGCCACTGCTCCCGGTGCGCGGCAGCGACCGACGTCGGTCGGTGAGTCTCGTCTCGTCGTGCCCCTGTCCGACTCCTCTGTGCTCGTCGCCGAGTGGCGCGACCGCGTCGCCGGCGCCGAGGATCGAGTGCTGCTGGAAGATGCCGGCCACTCGATCCTGCTCGCACAGGAGCGCGAAGACACCGAGCTGGCACGCCACGAGATGGCCGCGCTGCGCCGGTCGCACGACCTGCAGCGCCAGTTCCTCGCCCGGCTCTCGCACGAGCTGCGCACGCCCCTCACGGCGATCCACGGCTATGCGTCCAGCCTGATGCAGACGGATGTCGTCTGGGACGACACCTCGCAGCGCCAGTTCCTGACGCGCATCAGCAGCGAGTCGGCACGCATGCACCGGCTCGTCGACGACCTGCTCGACTTCTCCATGATCGAGTCCGGCATGCTGCGGCTGCGCCCCGACTGGGTCGACCTGGGGCTGGTGATCGACGCCGCGTGCTCGTGTCTGACGCCGGCCGCGGTCGCAGCCATAGACATCCAGGTCGACGACGATGTGCCGGTCGTGTGGGGTGATCACGACCGCCTGGAGCAGGTGATGATGAACCTGATGGACAACGCCGTTCGGCACAATCCGCGCGGAACGACGGTGAGGGTGGAGGTTCACCGCGACGGATCGGACGACGTGCTCATCACGGTCACCGACGATGGGGTTGGAGCCTCCGACCGGCCGTCGCGAGACGGCGAGGACCGCGAGACGGATGCCCGGCTGCACTCCTGGCGTGACGCGAGCGCCGGCGCGGGGCTGGGGCTCGCCATCACGCGGGGCATCGTGGCGGTGCACCAGGGCGTTTTGACCCGTGAGTCGATGCATCCGGGGAGCCGGTACGCGATCCGGCTGCCTGTCGAATCCCGTACACCGGCGCTGGAGGTGGAGGATGCGTGACCGTTCGGCCCTGACCACCGTGCTGCTCGTCGAGGACGACCCGAACATCGTCGACCTGATCCGGGCCAACCTGACGGTGCGAGGCTACGACGCGCTCGTCTCCATCGACGGCGGCGACGTGATGCGGCTGATCGAGCTGGAGCGGCCTGACATCGTGCTGCTCGACCTGATGCTGCCGGCGGCAGACGGCATCGAGTTGTGCCGGCGCATCCGTGGGCGCTCCAGCATCGGCATCATCGTGGTGTCAGCCCGCGGCGGCGAGCACGACAAGGTAGCCGCGCTGAACGCCGGGGCAGACGACTACATGACCAAGCCGTTCGGCATCGAAGAGCTGCTGGCCCGCATCGTCGCGACGTTGAGGCGAACGCGGCCGGCGCCCACTGGCGGCGATCAGCCTTCGGTGATCGAGGTCGACGGCCTGGAGGTCGACCTCGACAGACAGCAGGTGAAGCGCGACGGTGCGGCCATCCATCTGACACCGACGGAGTTCGCTCTGCTGCGCGAGCTCGCGCTGCGACCCGGGGCGCTGATCCCGCATGCCCAGCTGCTGCGCCGGGTCTGGGGCGCCGGGTATGAGACCGAGACTGAGTACCTGCGGGTGTACGTGCGGCGACTGCGATCGAAGCTCGAGGTCGACGGGCAGCCGCCGCTCATCGTGACCGAACCGCGCGCCGGGTACCGGTTCGCCGCGGTCTGAACGCGTCGCGGAGACCGAGGCACCGTAGCGGCCTCGGCGCTGGCGTCGCGGCGGAGGCCCACTGCGTCTTCGCTCCAAGCTCCAGCGCGCGCATTTCTACGGTTTGTTCACGCCGAAGCCCGATTATTCACTACCCGTTCATGCTCGGGCTCCTAGCGTCGCATCTGTCAGATCACAGCTGGCGGGGACACCACGCGTCTCGTCGCCTGCGCCATGCGCGCAGCTCATCGTGCCGCGCCCGCCTCAACGAAGAGGAGTCAGTTCCTTGCGATACAAGAGTTCAATGGGCGTCGCGGCGATCATCGCCGGCACGGCGCTCCTCCTGACCGGATGCTCCGGCACATCCAGCGGCAACTCCACATCAAGCGCGTCGGCGAACGCCGGCAATGTTCCCGCGCTGACGGTCTCGTCGTTCCAGCGGGACTTCTCCAGCATGGCGAAACTCAAGCCGCTCGCGTCGAAGGGATCGGGCAACATCGCGGTGATCCTTCCCGACACCGTGACCTCGGCGCGCTACACGGAGTTCGACGCCCCCTACCTGACGAAGGCGTTCAAGACGGCCGGGCTGACTTCGAGCCAGTTCAGCGTGCAGAACGCACAGGGCAGCGACGCGACGCAGCTGACCGACGCTCAGACGGCGATCACGGCAGGTGCCAAGGTGCTCGTCGTCGACCCGTTGGATGCCGGTGTCGGCGCGAAGATCGAGCAGTACGCGACCCAGCATCAGGCGAAGGTCATCGACTACGACCGGCTGACGTTGGGCGGCACGCGTGCCTATTACGTCAGCTTCGACAACGTCAAGGTCGGCGAATTGATCGGGAACGGCCTGGTCGCCTGCACGAAGGACTGGGGTGTGACCAAGCCCAACGTCATCGAGATGAAGGGCGCCCCCACCGACAACAACGCGACGCTGTTCGCGCAGGGGTATGACAAGGTGCTGAACCCGCTGTACTCCTCGGGCGGATGGACCAAGGTCGCCGAGCCGGCCGGAACCTGGGACCCGCCGACGGCGGCGACCGAGTTCACCCAGGCCTACACCGCGCACTCGAACGCCAACGCGGCCCTGGTGCCCAACGACGAGAACGCCGCGCCGATCATCACGTACCTGAAGAACCACGGCATCAAGGCGAAGTCCTTCCCGATCACGGGGCAGGATGCCACGCTCGTCGGTCTGCAGAACATTCTGACGGGCTACCAATGCGGAACGGCGTACAAGCCGATCTACCTGGAGGCTCAGGCCGCCGCCGCGCTGGCGATGTACCTGCGGGCGGGCGACACCCCGCCGAGTGGTCTGGTCAACGGTTCGACCGCCGACACCACGAGCAAGACCTCGGTGCCGTCGGTGCTGCTGAAGCCGGAATGGGTGACAACGGCCAACATGAACTCGACGGTCATCGCCGACAACTTCGTGCCGGCCTCGCAACTGTGCACATCGGCGTACACGTCGGAGTGCACCGCGGCGGGGATCAAGCCGTAGGGCGATGGAACAGGGGCCGCGCGAGTCAGCTCGCGCGGCCGTCCCGTTCGAGCTTTTGAGCGACGAAGTCGCGATAGTGAGAGAAGACAAGTGAGCGAAAAACAGACAGCTTCGCTTCCGACCGCGGACCAGGTCGGAAACGTGGCTGAGGGAACGCCGTTGCTGCGGCTGCAGGGAATCACCAAGCACTTCGGTCCGGTGCTTGCGCTGAACGGCATCGACCTCGACGTTCCGGCCGGCCAGGTCACGGCTCTCGTGGGCGACAACGGCGCGGGCAAGTCGACACTGATCAAGGTGATCGCGGGAATCCATCCGTACGACGGCGGGCAGATTCTGTGGGACGGCGCACCCGTGCACATCGGGAGCCCCCACGACTCCTCGGCGCTCGGGATCGAGACCGTCTACCAGGACCTCGCCCTCTGCGACAACCTCGACATCGTGCAGAACATGTTCCTCGGGCGCGAGAACCTGCACTACGGCCGCCTGCTCGACGAGGCCTCGATGGAGACCAGGGCCAAGCAGACGCTGAGTGATCTGTCGGTGACGACGGTGAAGTCGATCCGCCAGCCGGTCTCCTCGCTCTCCGGCGGTCAACGACAGGCCGTCGCCGTCGCACGGGCCGTGATGTGGGACGCGAAGCTCGTCATCATGGACGAGCCGACCGCCGCTCTCGGCGTGGCGCAGACAGCGATGGTGCTGCAGACCATCGAGCGGCTCAGCTCGCGGGGCATCGCAGTGCTGGTGGTCTCGCACAACCTCAACGACGTGTTCCAGGTCGCCGATCGCATCGCGGTCATGCATCTCGGCACCCTCGCCCGATCGGCGCCCATCGCCGAGCTGACTGTGGGAAAGACCGTCGAGCTCATCACCACCGGGAAACTCTCGGGCGAATCGGACAAGGGGCACTGAATGTCGTCGACTCAGAAGCAGGCCGTTCCGCCGCCGAAAGAGGCCACGGTTCCCGCCGGGGTGCTGGCCGGGGTGCCCGAACTCGCGTCGGGAACCCTGAGCGGGTACGCCCGGGCTTGGCTGGTGCGAGTGCGAACCGGCGAAAGCGGCGTGCTGCCGGTCATCGGCGGGCTGATCGTCATCATCATCATCTTCCAGGTCACGAACCCTGTGTTCCTGTCGCCGAACAACATCATCAACCTGATGGTGCAGGCGTCGGTCTACGTGCTGTTCGGCGTGGCCGAGGTGTTCGTGCTGCTGCTCGGCGAAATCGACTTGGCCCTCGGGTTCACCGGGGCCATCGGCGCCGTGTTCGCGGTCTGGATCACCGGCTCGCCCTATCACGCGCCCTGGTACGTGGGTGTGCTGCTGGGCCTTGCAGTCGCTGCCATCATCGGGATCGTCTGGGGATTGCTCATCACGCGACTGCGCATCCCCTCGTTCATCGTCACGCTCGCCGGTCTGCTCGGTCTGCAGGGCGTGCTGATCTTCCTCATCAACCTGCTGGCTGGCGCATCGAGTGGTGGAACGATGTCGGTCGCGAACCAGGTCATCAACAACATCGCGTACGGGTATCTGAACGCGGTCGTGTCGTGGATCGTGCTCGCTGTCGTCGTGATCGCCTACGCGGCCGTCACGCTGATGCGCGACCGTCGTCGCCGCGCGGGCGGACTGGTCACCCAGCCGCTCGGCCTCAGCATCATCAAGATCGTGCTGATCGCCGTTGCGGGCATCGTTCTCGTGCTCATCTGCAGTGCGAGCACGGGCGTGCCCTGGGCGGTCCCGATCGTGCTGGCCATCGTCTTCGGCTGGACGTTCCTGCTCTCCCACACCCGCTTCGGGCGCTACGTCTACGCGATCGGCGGCAACGCCGAGGCCGCGCGCAGGGCCGGCATCAACATCTCGTGGGTCAGAGTCGTCGCGTTCGCGCTGGCCAGCCTGACCGCTGGTGCCGCCGGCATCTTCTACGCGTCCCGCCTGGGATCGATCTCCAGCAACGTCGACGGCGGCCAGTACGTGCTGCTCGCCGTGGCCGCTGCGGTCATCGGGGGCACCAGTCTGTTCGGCGGCCGTGGCAAGATCGTGCACGCCCTGCTCGGCGGGCTGATCGTCGCGACGATCTACAACGGGATGGGGCTGCTCAATCTCTCCGCAGCCATACAGTTGATGGTCACGGCGCTCGTGCTGCTCGCGGCCGTCACGGTCGACGCGCTGAGCCGCCGCAACCGCTCGGCCGGGTGACCGAACAGGGCTCTAGGTCAATCGTCTGGCCGCGCCGGACTGGACAACCGATACCAGGTCGTCCAGTCCGGCGTGGTCGGCCGAATTCGTGGTGAAGAGGGCGAGCCCCTTGACCGTAGCGATGGCCGCGATCATGAGAGCGGCGATTCGTCGCCTCGGCGTTTGCCAGATCTGTGCAACGGCCGCCGATCGATGTTCCGGCCGACTCGTCCGGCCGCTACACGTGCATCCAGTGCCGGAGCTTCGCCGGGCGCAGCCTGATCCACAGCACGACGGCGAGACGAGCCATGAAGTCGATCGTCATCACCGCGATCGGCTCGCCGTCCCGCTGCAGCACGAGGCCCGGCTGGTCGTTCACCGGGCGTTCCAGGACGATCACCCCTGGCTGGTGCGCCAAGCCGTGCAAGAGCACCATTACGGCGTCGTCGGTGCCGCGAACGATCTGCGCATGCGGATGCTCGTCGTCGCCGGCATCGACCACGACGGCGACGTTCGGCGCCAGCAGTGATGCCACGCGTGCGCTGTCGCCGCGCTCGGCAGCGAGGTGCAGATCGTGCACAGCGCGATGCGTGCGTGACTCGACGATCGAGCGCCATGCGGCCGTCCACGACCTGCCACCGCCGGTCGCGGTGCGCAGGGCCTCCCGCCGCATCGCGTTCACCTTTCCAGCATGCGCCCCTCGCCTCGCGTGGGCATAGCGGATCCTCAGATCGCGTCGGCCCGGCCGCTTGCGCGGGCGCGGGAATACCCGCCGAGAGGTCAAACTTGAGTTATGTAGACTCAAGTTTGTGCGGGCATCCGGCCGGCGCAGAATCGTGCTGACACGACACGATGCCGTCGTGACGGATGCTGCGCCACTGTAAAGGGGAGAAGTAGATGGCGAACATGCAGGGCGCGCCCTCCAGCCAGGAGGAGCAGAAGAGCGCGCTCGAACAGTACGGAGTGGACCTCACCGAGCTGGCCAAGACGGGCAAGCTCGACCCGGTGATCGGTCGCGACTCCGAGATCCGCCGGGTCAGCCAGGTGCTGACCAGACGTACCAAGAACAATCCGGTGCTGATCGGCGAGCCCGGCGTCGGCAAGACTGCCGTCGTCGAGGGCCTCGCCCAGCGCATCGTCGCCGGCGATGTCGCCGAATCGCTGAAGAACAAGCGGCTCGTCTCGCTCGACATCTCCGCGCTCGTGGCCGGTGCGATGTACCGCGGCCAGTTCGAGGAGCGGCTGAAGAGCGTGCTGAAAGAGGTCGACGAGTCGAACGGCGAGGTCATCACGTTCGTCGACGAGCTGCATCTGCTGATGGGCGCAGGCGGCGGCGAGGGGTCGGTGGCGGCATCCAACATGCTCAAGCCCATGCTCGCCCGCGGCGAACTGCGCCTGATCGGTGCGACGACGCTCGACGAGTACCGCGAGTACATCGAGAAGGATGCCGCGCTCGAGCGCCGCTTCCAGCAGGTGTACGTCGGCGAGCCCGGCGTCGAAGACACGGTCGCGATCCTGCGCGGGCTGAAGGGGCGTTACGAGGCCCACCACGGAGTGACCATCTCGGATGCCGCGCTCGTCGCGGCCGCGGCTCTCTCGAACCGCTACATCACGGCGCGGCAGCTGCCCGACAAGGCGATCGACCTGATCGACGAGGCGATGAGTCGGCTCAAGATGGAGATCGACTCGTCGCCGGTGGAGATCGACCAGCTGAAGCGTCAGGTCGACCGCATGAAGCTCGAGGAGCTGGCGCTGAAGAAGGAGAAGGACGAGGCGTCGAAGGAGCGTCTCGCCAAGCTCCGCGACGAGCTGGTGCAGCGCGAGCGGGAGCTGGCAGTGCTCGAGGCGCGCTGGGAGCGCGAGCGCATGAGCCTGAACCGTGTCGGCGACCTGAAGAAGAAGCTCGACGAGGCCGTCACCGAACGTGATCGGGCGCTGCGCGAGGCCGACTATGCGAAGGCATCCAAGCTCGAGTACGAGACCATCAAGCAGCTGCAGCGCGATCTCGACGCGGCCGAGCAGGCTGAGAACGCACCGGATGAGCCGCGCATGGTGAACGAGCAGGTCACCGAAGAAGACATCGCGGCGGTGATCGCGGCCTGGACGGGCATCCCGGTCGGCCGTCTCATGCAGGGCGAGACCGAGAAGCTGCTGAACCTCGAGAGCGAGCTCGGACGGCGACTCATCGGGCAGAAGCGCGCCGTGCACGCGGTGGCCGACGCCGTGCGCCGCTCCCGGGCCGGCATCAGCGACCCGAACCGTCCGACCGGCTCGTTCCTGTTCCTCGGTCCGACCGGCGTGGGCAAGACCGAGCTGGCGAAGGCGCTCGCCGAGTTCCTGTTCGACGACGAGCACGCCATGGTGCGCATCGACATGAGCGAGTACGGCGAGAAGCACACCGTGTCCCGTCTGGTGGGGGCGCCTCCCGGCTACATCGGTTACGAGCAGGGCGGGCAGCTCACCGAGGCGGTGCGACGCCGCCCGTACGGCGTCATCCTGCTCGACGAGGTCGAGAAGGCGCACCCGGAGGTGTTCGACCTCCTGCTGCAGGTGCTCGACGACGGACGCCTCACCGACGGCCAAGGCCGCACAGTCGACTTTCGCAACACGATTCTGATCCTGACGTCGAACCTGGGCTCGTCCGTTCTGATCGATCCCACGATGTCGTGGCACGAGAAGGAGGAGGAGGTGCAGGCACTGGTGCGCCAGGAGTTCAAACCCGAGTTCGTGAACCGGCTCGACGACATCGTCGTGTTCTCCGCGCTCAGTGAAGAGGAGCTCGGCGAGATCGTCTCGTTGTACATCGACCGGCTGCAGGCTCGCCTGCACGAGCGCAGGCTCGAGCTCGGCGTGACACCGGATGCCCGTGCCTGGCTCTCCGAACGCGGCTACGACCCGATCTACGGGGCGCGTCCGTTGCGCCGCCTGATGCAGCACGAGATCGACGACCGCCTCGCGACTGCGCTGCTGGAGGGGCGCATCCGTGACGGCAGCACGGTGCGGGTGGACCTCGCCGTCGACGGCGAGCACCTCGAGGTGTCGCCGGTCGAGTGAGCGCCTTCGTCGCGTCCCGCGTCCGGCGTCCCGCTTCCCCTCTCCCCGTTGGTTGAGCCTGTCGAAACCCGCTTCCCGCTTCCAGCGTCCCGCGTCCCGCGTCCGGCTCCCCCGCTCCCCGTTGGTTGAGCCTGTCGAAACCCGCTTCCCGTTGGTTGAGCTTGTCGAAACCCGCTTCCCGTTGGTTGAGCCTGTCGAAACCAGTGACCTGCGGAGGCGGGGTTTCGACAAGCTCAACCAACGGAAGAGCGGGACGGCTCTACGCGGCGGCGGTCGCCCGGGCAGGCTCCACGAGGAGCCGGCCGCCATGACCGGTCACGCTGAAGCCGACGCGTTCCAGAAAGTCGCGGCAGCCTGCGCTGGCGGCGTCCGCGCGAAGCCAGATCGGGCATCCGTGCTCCTCGGCGATGCGCGCGAGACGCCGCATGGCCTGCGTGCCGATGCCCTGGCGGCGATGCTCGACGAGCACGCCGAGCTGGATGAGCTGGAGGCCTCCGTCGCGCATCACCGACATCATGCGCCCGCACAGTCTGTCGCCGTTCTCGATGGCGACATCGACGGCATCCGGAAACTCGGCAGACGTGCGTACCCGCTGCTCGACGTACTGCATGCTCGCGAACGCCGCTCGCGTGGCCGCGTCGACGGCGAGCGTCGCGATCTCGGTGGTGTGCACCTGCTCGAAAAGTTTGAAGAGCGCCGGGCCGTCGGTGGCGATCGTGGGACGGTAGCGCAGGTCGGCGGCGGCGATCACGGGCGCCGGCCGGTGCTGCTCGAGGAGTGGCGACGAGCCGCGCGACGCGAACCTGCGGAGCCCGCGATGAAGAGTTGGGCATCCGGAACCGCACATGACGTGATCTCGGTGAGGCGGTACACACCCGCGGGCGGCGGAGTCGAAGGCGCCGTGAACATCAGTCCGAACCTGGTTCCGGCGCGCGTCGCGTGGCCGGCCAGCTCCTCGACGGACGCGAGGGTGAGCTCATAACTGCCCTGCTCGCCGGCCGCCTCGAAATGGTGACCGACGGCATCCGCGTACAGCTCGCGAGCCGGAACGGATGCCCGCGCAACCGCGGGAACGATGCTCGCCGCCATCGCCACACCCGCGTACTGCGGTGCGCCGGCCAGTATGACCGTGCGCCGCGTCACCGAGCGGATACCCCCGACGTTCCGTTTCGCCATGTGCACGCTCCCCCAGCGTCAAACGACAAGCCTGGGTGACACCCTAGGGCCCTGCTCGGGTGCAGCGGAAGAGTCGGGCGAGCACTCGCCGGAGTTTTTTTCGCGGATGACGGCGTGTCGTCCTGGCATGCGGCTTTTGATTCGCGAACGGGCGCCTGACGCGCCGCTCATGGAGGCGTCACGACCTCTGCGGAAAGACCCCTTGCAGCGCGATGATGAACGACACGACGAGATACGGCGGCAGGTTGTTGTGCGGCCGGCTGCCGCCGGCGATGGACAGCGCCTGAGGATGCATGGCGCCGCCGGCCTGCGAGGCGGCGTACACCTTGTCGGTCACGCGTCCGAGGTGAGGCTGCGCCCAGGTAGCTCCCGCCGGGGTGTTCCCATTGCCCGCCGCGGCAACCGCTGTCGCACTGTGCGAGTGCGACGGCATCTGCGTCTGATCGAGCGTGACCGTCTCCGATCCGCCCTGCTCACCGACGTCGCGGGGAGAGAGACCCGGTCCCGCGCCCGCGCCGATCGGCATGCTCGCACCCAGGTTCGGAAGAGCGAACGTGCTCCTGCCGTCTCCGCCGTAGTTCGTGCCGAGCAGCGAGAACAGCGCGGTGTACTGCGCGATCGGTACGAGCTGTCCGTTGCAGAACGCCCACCCGGTCGGTGCGAAGCCGCCGGCGAACATGCGGATCTCCCCGAGGAACTGGTCGCTCATGTCGTTCTCCGTGGTCGTAGATGCGAGGGACGTGCGCAGGGTTGCTCCACCTGTCAGCTCCGGCTCGGATACACGCCCTGCAGCGAGATCGCGAACGTGAGGCCGAGGAACGGTGGCATGTTCTCGTGCGGCTGCGTCGAGCCGGTGCCTGTCACGGACGCCGCGCTCATCGCCACGTCGGGTGCGGCCGCCTGGTAGGCCGCCGCCGTCGTGCCGCCCCAGAAGGCGGCGGCCGGCGAAGCCTGAGTCGCGTTCCCGCCCGTCGCCGCGGAATGCGTGTGAGCAGGCATCTCTTGCACGGTGAGGGTATGCACGGTTTCGCCGCCTTGCATTCCCGTCTGGTGGTTCGGGTCGGTGCCGCGTGGTGTGCGTGTACGAAGATCGGGCAGAGCGAAATTCGTCACGCCGTTGCCTCCGTAACTGGTGCCGAGCACCGAGAAGAGCGCCTGGTACTGGCTGATGGCGAGCAACTGGCCGTTGCAGGGAGCCCAATTGCGGGGCGGAGTCCCGAACGCCATCAGGCGGATCTCGCCGAGATAGGGATCTGACATGGTCTGCTCCTTTCAGCTCGGGCTCGGGTAGATGCCGGCGAGCGCGATGATGAAGTTGATCACCTGAAACGGGGGCATGTTGTCGTGCGCCTGACTGCCCCCGGCGGGCCCGAGTGCGGAGGGCGATAGCGCGGCAGACGGCGCGTCGTCGCTGTAGGGATTGTCGGCCCATGCGGCCCACACGTTGCCCGCCGGCGATGTGCGGTTGGCAGGCTGGCTGGAGCCCATCGCGGAATGGGAATGGTCCGGCAACTGGGACGCCACGATCGTCACCTGCTCCACACCCGCCGCTTGCCCTTGCTGCACCGTGTATCCGGCAGAGGTGCCTGCGTGTAAGGGCGCTCTTCCGCGGAGGTCCGGAAGCGCGAACGTGTTCTGGCCATCTCCGCCGTACGTGGTGCCGAGCAGTTGGAACAAGGTGTCGTATTGGGCGATGGACACGATGCTGCCATCGCAGATCGCCCAGTTCACCGGGGCGAAGTTGCCCGTGAACATACGGATCTCGCCCACATACGGTTCGCTCATCGAGCTCTCCTCTCGGTCACGTTCGTCGTCGTGGCCGTCGTAGCGTGTCTGGGTGATCTGCGCATCGAGAGGCGGCCGGAGTCCTCGGACCCCACCTCGCCGAAGCCGAATCCACGGTAGAGCCTGATGGCCGGGGTGTTGTCGGCCCAGACCGCCAGCTCGACCGCGACCTGTCGGGCATCCGCCTCGCGGCAGACGTGCCGGAGTGCCGTACGGGCCACGCCTGTTCGGCGGGCCTCGGGTGCCACTGCGATGTCGACGATGCGAATGCCCGAGCGGGCGTCGGAGACGTCACCGCCGTCGAGCACCAGCCTTCCCACTACCAGGCCCTCGCACAGGAGCACCAGGAATCGGGCATGTGGATACGCCAGGCGGTGCTGCTCGCGTTGCGCCGTCGTCTGCAGCGACAGCAGCGGACCCGCCGTGTGCTCCGGAATGCCTGCGGCGGCGAACTGCGTCGCGATGTCGGCGCTGATGATGCGGTCGACGTCGGCGCGATCATCCGGGCACTCGTCTCGCACTATGACCGTCATGGGTGTGCCGGTGGATGCGTCACAGCTGCCGCCGGTCGATGATCGCCTCGGCACCTCGGTCGGCCGCCGATCCGACGTTGCCGAGATACAGCTCGAGCGGTCGCACGTTCGCGGCGCTGATCGTGTGGATTCCGTCGGCGGCCAGAACGCCGTCGAACGTGAGCCGGAAGGCATCCCGGGCATCCACGGCACCCACCACATCGTCGACCGCGACGAGCGTCAGAGTACGGGTGAGTCCGTCGTGTACGGCACGAAAGGTCGCGCCGATCGAGGCGGTGAAGGCCGCCCGCAATCCGTCCCCGGAATCGGCGAGGGATTCAGGGGACGTCGTCGTGCCGGATTCCTCGACGGGGAGGTGGGGCCTCTCCGGTCGGGCGACGGCCGACCGCGCCAATGCGGGCACCGCCGTCACACCCAACGCACCGAGTCCTGCGAAGGCGGCGGCGCCGAGCACGGCGGTGCGCCTCGACAGCGTCGTCATGACGGCCCCGATCGGTCATGAGCGGAAAGTGAACGCTTTGCAGCGTAGTGGGAACGCGTGCACCTGATCGGCCGCTGTGACCCATACTGGGGATGCCCCGGCCATGACCGAGGGACCCGTGCTCTGGGAGCATGATGACCGCGGCACGTTCGGGCATGCCGCGCATGCTGTGCGTCCTCTTCGATCGCGTGCGGCGGCATCGCGACCACAGATTGGTGCGCCATGAGGCACCCCACCGCGTCCGTAATCCGCCCGCACCGCGGGCGGATCGTCGCCTCGGTCATCGCCGCTGCGCTGGCGATCGCCGGTTCGGCCCTGGCGGCGCCGGCGGCGAACGCCGTTTCCGGTGCGACGATCACGGTCAACACGACTCAGGATCTTCCGGCGGGCACGTGTGGATCGACGCCGCCAACGGGGGCCGTCTCGCTGCGAATCGCGCTCTGCGTCGCGAACAACATGACCGGTCCCGTGACGATCCAGGTGCCCGCCGGCACGTATTCGATCGGTTCGACGCTCGACGTCGGAACCGCGTCGGGCGCCGACATCACGATCGAGGGAACCGGCCTGCCGGTCATCGACGGCGGCGGAACCGTGCAGATCTTCACGCTCGACCCGGGCCTGGTGGGCAATGTGACCGTCGCGGTCGACGGAGTGGAGTTCGCGCACGGAAACGACACGCTCTATGGCGGCGGAGCGATAGTCGCAGGTTCCGGCGGCACGGGAGTCGACACCCTCACGGTCTCGAACAGCACGTTCACGAGCAACTCGGCGAACAAGCCGGGCCAGTACAACACGACGGTCACGGGCGGAGCCATCCTGTTCCAGGGCGGATCGTTGAGCGTCACGGGCAGCACGTTCACGGACAACACCGCCTACGGCAGTTCCGGCGGTGCGATCTCATACTCTGCAACGGGCTCCGGGCAGTCACTGGCGATCAGCGCATCCACCTTCACCGGAAACAC
Organism: Humibacter antri; assembly: GCF_054777235.1. Classification (NCBI taxonomy): domain Bacteria; kingdom Bacillati; phylum Actinomycetota; class Actinomycetes; order Micrococcales; family Microbacteriaceae; genus Humibacter; species Humibacter antri. Next base: position 18,088 of record NZ_BAAHAW010000012.1, read on the forward strand.
CGCGGGTCCCGGAACGAACGCGACGATCGGCGGCGGCGCCGTGTACGTCACGGGCCAGGGCGGTTCGCCGTCGGCGACCATCAGCGGGTCGACGTTCGTTTCGAACCAGGTCGCCTCCGGCGCCGATGGCATCGGCGGTGCCGTCCTCATCGGGGTCGGCGGTGCCACAGTCACGGCATCCACGTTCACCGGCAACTCGGTCGCCGGATCGGGGGCGGCCGGAGCGGCAATGGCGGTGCAGGGAACGGCCACGCTCACGGCGCATGACAATCGCATCGCGGGCAACACAGGTGCCGCGGCGCTGGACGCTCAGGGCGCGACGAACGCCGGAACGAACTGGTGGGGCTGCAACGCAGGCCCCGGCACGACCGGATGCGACGCGGTGAACGGCCTCGCCGCGAGTGCCTACACGCCGTGGCTGCAGCTGCACGTGAGTGCGGACCCTGTGCTCATCCAGTCGCCCGCAACGACATCAGTCATCACCGCCGACCTGCTCAGCGATTCGAGTGGGGCATCCGTTCCCGCTGCCGGCCTCGGCGCGTTCTCGGCCGCTTCCGTCGGGTGGGCCCTCTCCGGAGGAGGCTCGCTGAGCGCCGCATCGGGTGCTTTCGATTCGGGTGCCGCCACGACGACGTACACGGCCGGAGGGTCGGGCTCCGCGCAGATCACCGCGCGACTCGATGGCCAAAGCGTGACGGTGACCGTCGGCCAGGCGACAGCTCCGGCGTTCACGGGTGCCGCGTCCGCCTCCGTCGCCTCCGGCGCCGCGTTCTCGGTGCCGATCTCGAGCACCGGATCTCCGGCTCCCACGCTCTCGGTCTCCGGCCAGCCCACGTGGGTCGCCGTGAGCGGCGCAGCGCTGGCGGGTACCGCCCCGGCCGGCACGACCGGAAGCTTCACCTTCACACTGACGGCGTCGAACGGTGTGAAACCCGATGCCACCGAGCAGTTCACGCTCATCGTCACCGCTGCGCCTGTCGTCACCGCTGCACCGAGCGACATCGTCGCGGTGCCGGGCTCGACGGCGTCCTTCTCCGCCACGGCCACCGGATACCCCACCCCGACAGTGCAATGGCAGGTCTCGGGCGATAGCGGTGCTTCGTTCACCGATGTCAGCGGTGCCACCGATGGCACTCTCTCGTTCCCTGCCGCGCTTGCGCAATCCGGCAACCAGTACCGTGCGGTGTTCACGAACTCCGCCGGAACCGCCGCGACGAACGCTGCCACGCTGCGGGTCGGCATCCAGCCGAGCTTCACCAGCGTCGCTTCGGCGTCGTTCACGGTCGGCACGGCCGGATCCTTCGACGTGACGACCAGCGGATCCCCCGCTCCGACGGTGACCGCGACCGGGCTGCCCGCCTGGCTGACCCTCAACGCCGGCGACCAACTCGTGGGCATTCCTCCCGCGGGTTCCGGCGGAACGTACTCGTTCACGTTGACGGCGGCCAACGGCTTCGGCTCGGCGGCCGTGCAGACCTTCTCACTCACGGTCCACGAGGCTCCGGCCATCACGCTCGCGCCCGTGCCGGCATCCGCGAATTCCGGCACGCAGGTCTCGTTCTCGGCAACGGCCGAAGGCTTCCCGGCGCCGGCCGCGCAATGGCAGGTGTCGACGAACGGGGGTGCGACCTTCACCGACATCGTCGGCGCCACGGCCCCGACGTACTCGTTCACCGCCAACCTGTCGGAGGACGGCAACCAGTACCGCGTCGTCTTCGCGAACTCGGTCGGCAGCGCGACGAGTGCTGCGGCAACACTCGCTGTCGGCACAGGCCCCGCATTCACGAGCAGCAGCGCGACGACGTTCACCGTAGGCGGCGGAACGCAGACTTTCGACGTCGCCATGTCGGGGCATCCCGTGCCGTCGCTCACCGCGACTGGCCTGCCTGCCTGGCTGACGCTGGCCGGCAGCACGCTGACCGGCGAGCCGCCGGCCGGCTCCGGGGGAACCTACGCCTTCACCCTGCACGCGTCTAACGCGTTCGAATCAGATGTGCGGCAGAACTTCGTGTTGACGGTGAACGAAGCTCCCGGGTTCACCAGCGCGAACGCCATCTCGGGCAGCGCAGGCGCGACCCTGTCGTTCCCCGTGACGACCTCGCACGCCTACCCCGTTCCTTCGGTACTGACGCTCTCCGGCGCACTGCCGGCCGGAGTCTCGTTCACCGATGACGGCAACGGATCAGGCCTCATCTCGGGCATCCCGGCCACGGGGTCCGGGGGCGTGTACCCCGTCGTCATCACGACCGTCGGCGGCACGGCCGTCGTGGCTCAGCACGTGACGATCACGGTGAACGAGGCGCCGGCCTTCACGAGCCGGCCCGATTCGCTCTTCACCCGCGGCGTCGACGGAAGCTTCACGGTCACCACCGGTCACGCCTACCCTGCTCCTGCGATCACCCTGACCGGAGCACTTCCGAACGGCCTCGCCTTCACCGACAACGGCGACGGCACCGCAACGATCGCGGGGACGACGACGGATGCCGCAGGTGCCGTGAACCTCACGATCGTCGCCTCGAACGGGTTCGGGCCGGCCGAAAGCCAGACCATGACGCTCACCGTGCAGAATGCACCAGTCGTTCCCCTGCCGTTGTTGCCACCGGCGGGCGCGGGCGCGCTCGGCGGGGTGCCGGCGCAGGTGCAGCCATCGCAGGTGTTGACGGTGACCGGTGACGGTTTCGCGGCCTTCGCGACGGTGAACCTCGGCTTCTACTCGTCGCCGACATCGCTCGGTACGGTGACGGCGGACGCCGCGGGGCGCATCACCGCAGCAGTGGCCGTTCCCGCGCAGGCATCCGGCGCTCATACGTTCGTCGCTGCGGGCACCGGATCAGACGGCGAACCGCTGTACCTCTCGGCGGGCACCAGCGTGCTTTCGCAGGCCGCGGCCGCCGAGGCGTCCGCCATCGCCGCGACGGGGCTGCCGGAGGATGCCGTCGGCACCGGGATGCTCGCGGCACTCGCGCTCTTGCTCGGTTGCCTCGTGCTCGCCGGACGCGCCGTGCGGCGTCGCCATGCACGCACGCGGTAGGTGTGACCGACTCGGCGGCGTGGATGCACTGTTGATAGGCTGCCCGGATGCATTCCCTGGAATTCGTGTCGCCCTCGGGGCGTGAGGAGGTCGCCGGCGTCCGCGCCAGCGGCAGATAACGGCTCAGCACCGGCCGGTGCCTGCGTGCCCGTGCCTCTGCGCCCGTGTGCCTGTGCCTGCCCCTCTGCGGGCCGCGCGCTCTCCGCGCACCGGCGCTTCTGCGCCGTCGAAGCGGTGCAATCGCTTCGTTCCTCCACGAATCCGGCCGCATGGTCGGCCACGAATCCAGACAGGAATTCCCCATGCTTCCCGTGACCGAGCGGGAGATCCGCGCGTGCTTCGTCAACGCCACTCTCCGCGAACGCAACAACCTCACCCTGCCCTCCGACTTCGCCGACCATGACTGGAACGATCTCGACTACCTCGGATGGCGCGACCGCAAGCACGACGGTCTCGCCTACGTCGTCGTGCGACTCGCCGACTCCCCGGTGGGCATCCTTCTCAAGCGAGCGGATGCCCGCAGTCGGCACAAGTCCCAGTGCTCATGGTGTGAAGACGTGCACCTGCCGAACGACGTCGCGTTCTACGCGGCCAAGCGGGCGGGCAAGGCCGGACGCAACGGCGACACCCTCGTGTGCGAGAACTTCGAGTGCTCGGCGAACGTGCGTCGCAGGCATCCGGCTCCATATCAGGGATACGACGTGGAGGCCGCGCGCGCCGAGCGCATCGAGGGGCTGCGCGAGCACGTCGCCGCGTTCGCCGCGCGGGTGCTCGAGGGGGTCTGAGCGCTTCTACTCGGGTGCGACGGGTGTCACGCGTCGACGAGCAGCAGCTCTTCCAGCGGCAACCGCGTGCGCGGCGCGCGCTCGCGCTCGCGGGTGTTCTCAGGGAGGTCGTCGACGTCGCCCAGCACACCGACGGCCGTGACGCTGACGAGGTCGAAGCGCTCGTTCACGGCGAACGCGTCGCGCAGCTCGTCGGCGGCGAATCCGCCCATCTGGTGCACGTGCAGGCCGTCGTAGTGCGCCTGCATGCTGAAGTGCGCGAGCGCCTGGCCGAGATCGTATTCGGCCCAGCGCAGCGGCCGACCGTCTTCTGTCGTGCGAGCGGCGAGCCCGACGATGAGCGCACCGGCGTTGACCGCCCAGAACTGGTTGAAGCCCATCAGACCGGCGACGATGGTGTCGAACGCCGGAGTGCCGCGGCGCGCCACGATGAACCGCCACGGCTGCGTGTTCGCCGCCGACGGCGACCAGCGCGCAGCTTCGAGGGCCGCGACGAGTTTCGTCTCGTCGATCGGCTCGCTGGCGTCGAATGCCCGCGGGCTGAAGCGCTCGGTGAGCACAGGGTGGATGGCGGTGCTGGTCTCGGCAATGCGGTCGGACGCAAGCGTCGGTGACACGGGACTCCTGGAGGAACGGCGAGGAGGCGCGGCTCGCGGATGTCTGCCGTTCGCGGATGTCTGCTGCTCGCGCCCGACCTCGAATGGATCGGAACGCGGCGACGCTGCCACGCCTATGCAAACGCATGTTCCTCGGAGAAGCTCCAGAGTCGCCGCGCTCCTGCTGAGAGTCCGTCCAGGCGTTCGCGACGGCCGCGCTGAATGCGCTCACGCTCGTGCGACGCCATCCCGTCGATGCGGCACAGCGATCGGCATCCGCTACCCGATGCTTCGTAGCGGATGCCGATCCCTCTTCATCGCCCGCGACCCGCGGCTCTCGCCTCCTCAGTGCGCGGCCGGCGCCGGGGAATCCTCCTCGGACGACTCCTGCCGCACCCTGCTGCCCCAGAGGGCGAAGAGCACGAACGCGATGAGCACGAACACCGCGCCGCCGAGCACGGCTGCTGCCACGCCCCCGGCCTCGCCACTCATCGCCGTGACCGAGACGAACACGGTGGTGAGAGCCGCGACGCCGATGGATCCGCCGAGCTGCTGCATCGTTTGAAGCACACTGGATGCCGCACTCACGTGCTCCTCCGGTGCCCGGTCCATCACGATGGCGGTGATCGGCGCGAATGTCATGCCGGCGCCCACGCCCATCACCAGGATCGGACCGAGGATGCCCGACAGGAACGAGTCGTGGGAGTCCAGGGTGCTGAGCCAGAGCAGCCCGCCCGCAAGCATCCCGAGCCCGATCGCGCCCACGACCCACTCCCCGATGCGCGGCAGGAATCGTGGAACCAGCTGGCTCACCGTGACAAGCGTCACCACGAAGGGGAGCAGTGAGAGGCCGGTGGCGAGCGGCGTGAAGTGCAGCACCTGCTGGGTGAACAGCGTGATGAAGTAGAAGAACGCGAACATGCCGGCCGGCACGAGCAGCATGGCCACCAGTGGGGCCACGTTGCGCGGTCCGCGGAAAAGCTGCAGCGGCACGACCGGGCTGTGGTGCCTGCGCTCGATCAGGAGCAGCGCGAGCAGCGACACCAGCGCGACACCGAACGCGATCAACGTGACCGGGTCGGTCCAGCCAGCGCTCGCAGCCGTGGTGAAGCCGTAGATCAGGGCGACCATGCCGACCGTCGAGGCGACTGCGCCGCCCACGTCGAGACGCGCATGTTCGCGGTCGGTCTCGCGCAGGAACAGCAGGGCCCCGATGACGATGAGGATGCCCACCGGCACGTTCACGAACATCACCCACTCCCAGCCGAACCCGGTGGTGAGCACGCCGCCGAGGATCAGCCCGATGGCGCCGCCGCTGCCGGAGGCGAGCACGAAGAGCGACAGTGCGCGGTTGCGCTGCTTGCCGGGCGTGGTGCTGGCCATGATGAGCACGAGCGTGCTCGGTGCGGCGATCGCGGCGCCGATGCCCTGCACCACGCGCGCGGCGACCAGGATCTCCGCGGTGGGTGCGAGGCCGCCGGCTGCCGAGGCGAGGATGAAGACGAGCGTTCCGATGATGAGTGCGCGCTTCGCGCCGATCATCGATCCGACCTTGCCGCTGAGCAGCATGAGACCGGCGAATGCGAGCGCATAGGCCGTGACCACCCACGACAGACCCACCGGCGTGAAGCCGAGCGCCTTCTGAATGTCGGGCAGCGCCACGTTCACGATGCTGGCGTCGACCACGAGCATGAGCTGCGTGACGAACACGACGACCAGGCCGAGCGTGCGGAACCGGGTGGTGCGGGCATCCGCTCGGGATGCTGTGTCGGAGGTGCGGGAGCCGGATGCCGTGCGTTCGGGCAGCCGGATGCCGTCGGTGGGTGGAACGAGTGCAGTGTCGGCCATGTCTGGCGGTCCCCTCAGGTGGAGTGACGTGCGGTGTCGTTGGAGTGGTGCGATCGGAAGTGGGAGCGGTGCGATCGGAAGCGCCGACGACGCGCGGGACGATCGCCGGATGCGCTTCGTCGTCGCGAGTTGGGGAAATGGATCACTGTCCGGCCGCAGAGCGGGCCATGAGTTACCCTGAGTGATATCCGGAGGAACTCTCCGGTAGGTAAACAAGCAATACGGAGGCTGTCTCCGCTTTGTCAACGAGTTGCTGTTCGTCCTCGGCGAACGGACTCGTGGCGCCTAGCCTGGAGCTGTCGACCCGAGGGTCGCGTTCGGACAGTCTGCACGCAGCGTGTGACATTCCGGTCTCACTCACTGCGAACACCGCGTTCACGCGGGTGAAGGGAAGCGAATCGAGATGGGCGCCGTCGCACTGGCGTCGCGGCCGATGAGAGCCGACGCGCAACGAAACTACGACCACATCGTCGAGGTCGCGAGCGACGCGTTCGCCGAGCGCGGCGTGCTCACCTCGCTCGACGACATCGCCTGCCGCGCCGGCGTCGGCCCCGGCACGCTGTACCGGCACTTCCCCAGCCGCGACGGACTCATCGCGGCGGCCCTCAGCGGGAGCCTCGACCGTCTGGCGGCGCTGTCGGAACAGCTGACGGCATCCGATGATCCCGGAACGGCCCTCGACGAGTGGATGCTCGCACTCGCGAACCACCTGCGCACCTACGACAACCTGCCGGAGTCGATCGCGGCGTCGTTCCGCACCGACGACTCGCCACTGCGCAACACGTGCCGGCCCCTGGTCGACACGACGAGCCTGCTGGTCGCCCGGGCGAAGGACGCGGGTGTGATCCGCGATGACGTGGAACCGCGCGACCTGTTCGCGCTCGTCTCGTCGGTGGCGTGGGCGTCGCAACGACGCGGCGACACGGATGCCGGCCTGAAGCGGATGCTCTCGCTCGCCACCGGCGGGATCCACTGACCGCTCAGACCCTATGAGGGTGGGGTTTGAGTTGGGGCTTGATGGCCCAGGGCCTCACGGTGCAGATTC
>NZ_BAAHAW010000013.1:0-615 GCF_054777235.1 Humibacter antri
ACCGTATGCCGGCCGCCGAAAACCTGTAGTACACAAAACGCCGGTTACACCGAAAACCGGACACTCCCGCCGCACGCGCTGACCATCTGAATTAGCCACCCGTACTGATCCATCGCACGCCGCCCAGCAGGTCCCACGAATCGCCTGGCGAATCTTTGATCGGCGCGCATGACCTGACAGTACCTCTCAGCGGGCAAGAGCAATGCGGTGTCACGCGGTCAGCAAAGTCGTGCCCAGTGTGCTTCTGGGAGGACGATCTGGCGAAGCTTCGTTGGCCCGATCTCGCCGGCGGCGCCAACAGTCAGTCACTGATCGATGCGCAGAAGAACTATGCCAACCACGGCGTCAGAGAGCTCCGCTTCATTAGTCAGGTTCGGCGACCGCGGGACAACGAGCCGGTTGACGCTGGGTGGCGACCCGCGGACGTGGATGAAGATGTCGAGACACCCCCGACACACTCCTACCCGGACGACCGACTCATGCTCTATTGGTGGCGCTCAGACTATTGGCGAAGAAGCAGCTAAAGGAGATCACGACCCGCCCGTTGACCCTTCTATGGCTGTTGTCAAGGCGTGATGGTGATGTTTGTGGCGAGGGTTCGGTAGATCTGTCGTG
>NZ_BAAHAW010000014.1:0-100247 GCF_054777235.1 Humibacter antri
CTGACATCCTTCCAGCCCAGTCTCACGACCAGACAGCTCAGATGTCACCTATCCGTGCAGCAGACCCCCGCGTTGTCGGGCATGTTGCGGTTTCGACAAGCTCAACCTGCGGCACGCGCTCAACCTGCGGCACGCGCTCAACCGGCGGTCACTGCTCGGGTGCTCTCCCGCACGATGATGCGGTGCGGCACCGTGCTGATCGTCGCGTGCTGCGCGTGATCGACGATGCGGGCCTCTAGCCGGTCGAGCGCCGCGTCGGTGAATGCGCGCTTGTCGAACGACACGGTGGTCAACGGCGGAGACGCGTACTCGCCGTGCGCGATGTCGTCGAAGCCGGCGACGGAGATGCCCTGCGGCACCTGGATGCCTCGTCGCCAGAGCGCGCTCAGCGCCCCGATCGCGAGGGAATCGGTGAAGCAGAACAGCGCGTCCGGCAGCGGGGAGCGACCGAGGAACGCGTCCATTGCCGATGCCCCGCCGCGCGGCTCCCAGTCGTCGCAGCCGATCTCGAGGGCGGGGTCGTGGCGGATGCCGGCATCGGCCAGCGCGCGCCGGTAGCCCGTGGTGCGCAGTCGGGCCGTGAACGTGTTCGTGCTCACGGGCGCGCCGAGCACGGCGATACGGTGATGCCCGAGGCCGATGAGCATGGTGGTCATGTCGTAAGCGGCCTGATCGGGGTCGACGCGCACCTGGTCGAGCCGGTTCTGCTCCACCTCCCCGATGAGCACGGCGGGCGGAAGATGCTCCGAATCGTCTGGCAACGTGAACTCGTCGGAGACGATCGGATTGAGCACCAGCCCGTCGACCATCTGCGCTCTGGCGCGCGAGAGTAGCTGCTCCTCACGCTCCGGGCGGGCTCCCGTCTCCTCGATCTGGATGCCCCAGCCGCGCTCGTGCGCGGCCTCGACGAAGTGGTGCGCCATCTCGGCCGAATAGGGGGTGGCGAGATCGGGCAGCGCGAGAGCGATGACCCCTGTGCGGCCGTTGCGCAGCCCGCGGGCACTGAGGTTCGGCACGTAGTCGAGTTCGGCCAGCGCCTTCTCGACGCGTTCCCTGGTCTGCGGGCGCACGAACACGATGCCGTTGATGACGTTCGAGACGGTCTTGGCCGAAACGCCGGCGAGCGCGGCGACGTCCTTCACCGTTGCGCGCATGCGTCCCCTTTCGTCGCCACGGTGAGCCTACCGCCGGGCGCGGCCGGTCTTCTTGCGTGCCGAAGCCCCACCGAGCTCGCGACAACAGGCAGATCACGTGGAAACAGGCAGATTCTGCCTGTTTCCACGTGGAAGGCGCTTACCTGCCTGTCGCCTGGAGTGTGGAGGGGCGGGCCCGCCTGGCGTGTGGAGGGGCGGGCTGGCCGGAGTCCGGAAGGGCGGAACGGAAGGCAGCGCCCGCGCGAGGCGCGACAGGGTCAGCCCGTGTTCTGCAGGCCGGCGGCGACGCCGTTCACGGCGAGGAGCAGCAGGCGGCGCAACTCGTCCTGCTGAGTGTCGTCGATGGTGGAGGCATCCGCGTCACTGCGCAGTGCTCGGAGCGCCCGCAGCTGCAGCAGCGAGAGCGCGTCGACGTACGGGCTGCGCAGTCGAACGGCGCGGCGCAGCACGGGGCGGTCGGCCAGCAGCTCGGATGCGCCGCTCGTCTTCAGCGCCCACTCTCGCGTCAGTGCCATCTCGTCCAGAACCAGGTCGGCGAGGTCCTGCCGGTCGCCCAGTGCGAGGTAGCGCCTGGCGAGACGCTCGTCGGTCTTCGCGAGCGACATCTCGACGTTCTCGATCATGGTGCGGAACAGGGGCCAGCGGTCGTAGGCATCCCTCAGCAGCGTCTCGTCGCCGACGGCGGCGAGTGCGGAGCCGAGGCCGAACCATCCGGTGAGGTTGATGCGCGCCTGCGTCCACGCGAACACCCACGGGATGGCGCGGAGGTCTTCGAGCGACTCCAGAGAGAGCCCTCGGCGGGCGGGCCGGCTGCCGAGCGCGAGAAGTCCGATCTCCTCCTGCGGGGTGACGAGCCCGAACCACGGTGCGAACCCGTCGGAGCGCACGAGCTGGAAGAAGCGCTCGCGGCTCACCCGATCGAGCTGCGCGGCCAGATCGGCGAACTGCTCGGCGGCGCGGGCGTTCCGCTGCCCGATGGAGGGTGCGGATGCCATCAGCGTCGCCGCCGCGATCTGCTCCAGGTGCCGGACGGCGATGACCGGATCGCCGTACTGGGCGAAGATGACTTCGCCCTGCTCGGTGAGCTTGAAGCGTCCGTCGACGGATCCCGGCGGCTGTGCCAGCACCGCCTCGTTGGCGGGCCCGCCGCCGCGCCCGAGTGAGCCGCCGCGGCCATGGAACTGGGTCAGCACGATGTCGTTGCGCTGCGCCCAGTCCGCTATCCGTGCCTGGGCGTCGTACAGTGCGAGCGTCGCGGAGACGGGGCCGACGTCTTTCGACGAGTCCGAGTATCCGAGCATGACCTCCAGGCGCCGCCCGGTCTGCTCCAGCCGCGACTTCACCTCCGGGATCTCGATCATGAGATCGAGGATGTCCGTCGATGCCTTGAGGTCGTCGAACGTCTCGAACAGCGGGATGACGTCGAGCACCGGCGCGGCCTCGGCCGACCCGAGCGCGTGCTCGGCCAACCGGTACACGTTCGCGATGTCGTCGGCGCACTGCGTGAACGAGATGATGTAGCGGCGAGCGGCATCCACGCCATAGCGACTCTGCAGATGTGCGATCACGCGGAACACCTCGAGCACCTCGGCGCTCGTCTCGTCGAGATCCTCGTCGCCGTGCGCTCCCGCAGCGATGGCCGCGAGCGTCTGCCGGTGCACCTTGGAGTGCTGCCGCACCTCGAGCTCCGCCAAGTGGAAGCCGAACGTCTCCACCTGCCAGATGAGGTGCTGCACCTCGCCATACGCGTTGCGCAGGTCACCGGCCCCGGCCAGCGACCGCTGCACGATGCGCAGATCGTCGAGCAGGGCATCCGGGCCGTCGTAGGCCAGGTCGGCGTTCCGCCTGCGGGTGGCGGCGATGCGCTCGGCCACCACGAGCAGGACGCGGCGGTGCGGCTCATTGGGGGAGCGGGTGGCGACATCCGCTGCCAGTTCCTCGGTGAGCGCGCGCTGCCGGCGCCAGAGGTCTTGCAGTTCCTGGCTGGGCGGGGTGTCGCCGGCGTCGAGAGTGAGCGTGCGTCCGATGCGGTCGGTGGCGCGCTCCAGGCCGAGCAGCACGTGCTCGGAGGCGATCGCTGCGGCCTTGCGGGTGATCTTCGACGTGACGAACGGGTTGCCGTCTCGGTCTGCACCGATCCAGCTGCCGAAGCGCACGAACGCGCGGGACTCGGGAACGCGCGGCGAGGCATCCGGTCCGGCCAGCCGCTCGTCGATCAGCCGGTAGACGCGCGGCAGCACCTGGAAGAGCGTCTGGTCGAAGATGTTCATCGCCGTTCGCACCTCGTCGAGCGGCGTCGGGCGGTTGGAGCGAAGCGGCGCAGTGCGCCACAGGGTGTCGATCTCGGCCAGCAGCTGCCGTTCGTTCTCCATGCGGGCGAGCGTGCCGATGCGTGGATCGTCGTGTTCTGCGACGAGCTCGCTGATGCGACGAATGGCGTAGGCGATGGCGCGACGACGAGCCTCGGTCGGATGCGCCGTGAGCACCGGCCGGAACTCCAGGTTCTTCACCCGCTCACGCGCCTCGGCATCGCCGACCTCGTCGCTGAGCGCGGCGAACGCGCCGGCGAACGATTCGGCCGGGCGATGGCCGTCGGTGCTCCACGGGTCGCGGGCGAGCAGAACGCGAACGCGGTGCCGCTCCTCGGCGAGGTTGACGAGGTGGAAGTAGCACGTGAACGCACGGGCCACCTGCTCGGCGCGGTCGAGGCTGAAGCTCTCCACCAGCGCCTCGGCATCCTCGATGGATGCCTCACCCTTGCGCTCGTACGCATCGATCGTCAGGGCGCGTAACTTTTCGACATCTTCGAGCAGGCCTTGTCCGCCGGACTCGGCGAGAACACGTCCGAGCAGCTCACCGAGGAAGCGCACGTCGGCGCGCAGCGCCTCGGGCACGTCGCCGCTGCGCACCTGGCGTGCGGCTGCTAAGTCGTCGCTCGGGTCGAAACCGGGTTCGGCGGAGGCGTGGCGGGGGGAATGATTCGAGGGGGCACCGTTCGTCATCGACATCAAGGGTACGGCGGCGAAGGGGATGGCCGGAAACCGGGCACAGTCGGGCCGCGCGCTCGCTGCATCAGCGGAGTGCGATCTCGATCTCGGCGGCGTGGCGGTGAAGGTGATCCGACGCGCCCGACCAGAAGTCGGCGTGACGGTCGACCGCCATGCCCGCCCAGGGCTGCGTGCCGGTGGCGATGCTCCCGACCAGGAGGTCCCGCATGGCCTCGGCTCGCTCGATCATCGCCGGAACCAGAGCCTTGCGTTGCTCGGCTGATGCGTCGTAGCCGTCGAGCACGGCCCGGAGCCGCGGGATCGACTCGTGCAGTCCGTGCTCGTGATCGAGCTGCGCGAACGCCCGAGCAGCGTAGGCGAGATCGGCGATGCAGGTGGTCGGCCCGGCGCCGTCCCAATCGATGAACGCCATGCGGCCGCCACCGCGGATCAGATTCCACGGGGCGAGGTCGTTGTGGCCGATGAGCTGGTCGCCGGGGCGCCGCATCGCGGTGGTCCAGACATCCGCGTCGTTGCGCTGGAACGATGCTGCGGCTTCATGAAGCGCACGGATGCTTGCACCGACCTCTTCTGCGTCCGTTTCGTCGATCGGCAGCATGCTCATGACTTCGACGCCCGGCACGTACTCCAGAATCTGCCGGCCTTGGTCGTCTCTGCCGCGCGGCTCCGGAACGAGGTCGCCGACCTTGGTGCGGAGGTGCTCGAGAAGTCGCTGGATGCTCGGAGCCGACGGAATCCACGGCTTGCGTACCGTGTCGCCGACACGCGCGACGAATGCGGAGGCGTTGCCTCCCGTGAGCGGGACTTCCGGGGCGGACACGTTCACAGTCTGGCGGAGCTGCCGGGCACCGTGCATGCGCTACCCCGCGAGCACCTTCTGGATGCGTTGCAGCGATACGGTCTCCGCCGTGCCGAGGTGCTGCGCGAAGAGGCTCACGCGCAGCTCCTCGAGCATCCAGCGGGCGTGCTCGAGCGACGGTTTCGGGTGCGGGGGGAGTGGAATGCTGCCGCCGGCATCCGCGAACCGGGCCGTCGCCGTCTGCACCTCGTTCATCCAGGCGCGGTCGCGCCCCGGGTTGTCGGGCAGCCGCTGAAGGCGCCACGTCAGTGCCTGCAGATATCGCGGCAGATGCCGCAGGTGGGCAAGTTTCGTGCGGGACGCGAAGCCGGGGTAGACGAGTCCGCCGAGCTGGGTGCGGGCATCCGTCAGCGCTCCGAGCAGTGCCATGGACGATGTCGCCGAGAGCGCCTTCTCGGCGGCACGAGAGCCGGTGAGGATGCTCGCGACGAGCGAGACCGTCTCGAACAGCGCATCCATGACGGTCGCCGACACGAGGTCGCGCACGCGCTCGAACTCGGCGCGCGTGAACACCAGACCACCAGGCATGGACTCGTGCAACGTGGAGTCGACCACGGCTGCGAGGCAATCGTCGAACAGCGCCTTCGTCGACGGGTAGGGACTCGCGGCCAGCGCCAGCTTCTCCGCACCGGTCAGGTGCTCCTGCACGTAGCCCGCCGGCGATGGGATGCCGTTCATCAGCAGCTTGCGAACCCCGTCGGGGAGTGAGCGCTCCTGCTCGGGCACGGTCCCGACGACGCGGATGGCGACGCCGTCCTTGTCAGCCACCAGCGTCGGGTAGCCGCGGATGACGCTGCGGGGCATGCCGGTTCCGCGCCCGCCCTGTTCGGTGTCGATGAAGCGTGGCAGTTCGTCGAAGTCCCAGGTGGTCAGGCCGCCGCGCTCGATCGGGTCGCGCCGCCGCTCGGATGCTTTCGCCACGGATTCCCGCACCTTGGGCGCGAGGCTGTGCTGCAGCGCCACGAGATCCTTGCCCGCCGCGACCGCCCGCGAGCGCTCGTCGATCACGCGGAACGTGACGCGCAGATGCGACGGCAGGCGTTCGACGTCGAAGTCGGCGGGGTCGACAGGGGTTCCGGTGAGCCGCCGGATGGTGCGGGAGAGGATCGCGGTGAACGGCTCCGCCGTGCTCGGGCCCGCGTCGTTCGGGTGTGCACCGGTCTGGCCTGTGCCGTCCGCGCCGGCACTGCTCGGGATCGCACCAGACCCGACGCCAGGCGGCAGCTCCGCTGCGATGCGCGAAGCCCAGTCCGCCGCGGGTACGACCGAACGACGCAACGCTTTCGGAAGCGTGCGGATCAGTGCGGTGATGAGTTCCGTGCGCAGTCCGGGAACCTGTGCATCGAATCCGGTCGGGTTGAGCCGTGGCAGCAGAGCGAGCGGAACCTGCACCGTCACGCCGTCGTCATCCGACCCTGGTTCGAAGCGATAGCTCACCGCCAGGCGCTGATCGCCCTGGCGCCACACCGGCGGGAAGGCATCTTCATCGACAGTCGCCTCCTCGACGTCGTCGACCAGGTCTTCGCGGCGCATCGTGAGCATCCGGCCGTTGGTGCGCCGCTCCTGTCGCCACCACGCCTCGAACGAGCGCGCGTCGGTGACTTCGGCCGGGATTCGATGCTCGAAGAACGACACCATCGCCTCGTCGTCGAGCAGGATGTCCCGGCGCCGGGTGCGCTCCTCCACCCGTTCGAGTTCCACCCGCAGCTTCGCGTTCGCGCGCTGGAAGTCGAACGCGTGATCGCGGATGTCGGCCGGCCACTCACCACCCACCAGTGCGTGCCTGATGAACAGCTCGCGGGCCAGCGGCGCGTCGATGCGGCTCAGCTGGGCTCTCCGGCGCTCCACGATCGGCAGGCCGAACAAGGTGACCTTCTCGAACACGACAGCCGCTCCCTGCCGCTTCTCCCAGTGCGGTTCGCTGAAGCTGCGGCGCACCAGATCGCCGGCCAGTGGTTCGGCCCACGCCGGGTCGATCGCCGCGTTCATGCGCGCGAAGAGCCGGCTGGTCTCGACCAGCTCCGCGCTCATCACCGCCTGCGGCTGCGCCCTGGCTTCCTTCTTGGCGGCCAGAACGGATCCGGGAAAGATCAGAAAGCGCGTATTCCTCGCGCCGAGGTAGTCGCGCTTCTGCGCGTCGCGCAGGCCGATGTGCGAGAGCAGGCCGGCCAGCAGTGACTTGTGGATGCCGTCGCTGTCGACCTTCGGGTCGCCCGGCATCAGATGCAGCGGCTTCGCTGTACGGCGAAGCTGCCGGTAGAGGTCCTGCCACTCACGGATGCGCAGATAGTTGAGGAACTCCGTCTTGCACATGCGCCGGAACGCGCTCGACGACAGTTCCTTCTGCTTCTTCTCCAGGTGGTTCCAGAGGTTCAGCAGCGTGAGGAAGTCGCTCGACGGATCGGTGAACCTGGCGTGCTGCTGATCCGCCTGTGCTCGCTTCTCGAGCGGCCGCTCCCGCGGATCCTGGATGGTCAGGCCCGCGACGATCGCCATCACCTCGCGCACCACGTCGTGGCGGCCGGCCTCCACGAGCATCCGTCCGAACCGGGGATCGATGGGCAGACGCGCAAGCGCCCGCCCGGTCTTGGTGAGCGCGCTGGAGCTTGGAGCGAAGGCCCGGTGGGCCTTCGCCGCGACGCCGGCGCCGAGCGAGCTATGCACGCGAGGCCCAGTCCATAACGCACCCAGCTCACCCAGCAGGTCGAGGCCGTCCTTGATGCCGCGGGAGTCCGGCGGGGTCAGGAAGGGGAACGCCGCGATGTCGCCGAGCCCGAGCGAGATCATCTGCAGGATGACCGCGGCGAGGTTCGTGCGCAGAATCTCCGGTTCCGTGAACTCCGGCCTTCGTTCGAAGTCCTCCTGCGAGTACAGCCGGATGGCGATGCCGTCGCTCGTGCGCCCCGAGCGTCCCGACCGCTGTTTCGCGGATGCTTGCGAGATCGCCTCGATCGGCAGCCGCTGCACCTTCGCCCTGGTGGAGTACCGCGAGATGCGTGCCGTTCCGGCGTCGATCACGTACCGGATACCCGGGACGGTCAGGCTCGTCTCCGCCACGTTCGTGGACAGCACGATGCGGCGACGGATGCGTGCCGGAACCGGCCCGAAGACGCGGTGCTGGTCGGCGGACGACAGGCGCCCGTAGAGCGGCAGCACCTGAGTCGAAGCCGCCTCGCCGCGTCGTGTGAGGTGCCCGCGGATCGCGTCTTCGGCATCCCGGATCTCCGTCTCGCCGGTGAGGAACACGAGCACGTCGCCCGCCTTCTCCCTGCCCAGTTCGTCGAGCGCGTCGGTGATGCCGGTCAGATAGTCCCTGTCCGATCCCGCTCCCTGAGCGTCTGATCCCGCTCTGTGAGCGTCCGATCCCGCTCTGTGAGCGTCTGATCCCGCTCTGTGAGCGTCTGATCCCGCTCTGTGAGCGTCTGATCCCGCTCTGTGAGCGTCTGATCCCGCTCTGTGAGCGTCTGATCCCGCTCTGTGAGCGTCTGATCCCGCTCTCTGAGCGAATGATCCCGCTCCCTGAGCCTGTCGAAGGGCGGCATCCACGTCGTCGTCGCCCTCGTCGTCGGCCACAAGCGGGCGGTACCGCACCTCGACGGGGTACGTGCGCCCGGAGACCTCGATCACGGGGGCCGGGTTGCCCTCCGCATCCGCGAAGTGACGGGCGAAACTCTCCGGATCGATGGTGGCGCTCGTGACGATCACTTTGAGGTCGGGACGGCGGGGGAGGAGCCGCTTCAGATATCCGAGCAGGAAGTCGATCGTCAGGCTGCGCTCGTGGGCCTCGTCGATGATGATCGTGTCGTACGCGTTCAAGTCGTGGTCGCGGTGGATCTCATTCAGCAGGATGCCGTCGGTCATCACTTTGATGCGCGTCGCCTTCGACACCTCGTCGGTGAACCGCACCTTGAAGCCGACGAGACCCCCGACCGCTTCACCGAGTTCCTCGGCGACACGTTCGGCGATCGCACGAGCCGCGATGCGCCGAGGCTGGGTGTGGCCGATGGACTCACGGCCGAGCTGGAGGCAGATCTTCGGCAGCTGAGTCGTCTTGCCCGAACCGGTCTCGCCGGCCACGATCACGACCTGATGGTCTTCGATCGCGCGCGCGATGTCCTCCCGTCGTTCGCTGACGGGCAGCTCGGGCGGGAAATGGATGACCGGGACGGCCGGCGTACCGGCCGAGCGCGAGGGAACGTCGCCGGTGCCGGTCGAAGGGCTGGTGCCGACAGGATGCACGGAAGACATGAGCCTGCCATTCTATTCGCGCATTCCCCTTCGCGTTCGCGTGCCGCCCTCCCTCGCCCGTGGGACCGGCCGGTGCGGAGCACCTGCCCGCAAGTTCATGGCCCGAATCGTCGTCATCCAGGTGTGGAAACGACGATTCGGGCCAGCGATTCGGCGAATGTCCTGGTGGCCGGCCGCCGGCATCCCACCAGTGACGGGGTGCCGGAGCACCCGGACACGGGCCGTGATGCGGGCGCGCTCGACGCCGCTAGCGCCGGAAGTGCTCCGGATCGGTGCGTGGGTCGAGCACCGAAACGCCGACCGTCGCGGGGGTGATCTCGTCGCCGGTCTCCAGCGGCCGACGGCTGAAGTACTTCTTGCCCTTCTTCCAGAAGATCGCCATCGGAACCAGACCGAGTGCGATGGTGCCGATGCCGATGATGAGCACGAGCGGGGCCTGCCCTGGTATCGAGACGAAGAAGATCCACACCATGAACAGGGCGCCGACGGCCGGCCAGAGGCCGATGAAGATGAAGTTCTTCACCGACTTGAAGATCTCTTTGCGGTACGCGACGACGACGGCGATGCCAGCCAGCGCATAGTAGAACGCGATCTGGAAGCCGATCGAGCTGATCGCGGCGCTCATGATGTCGCCGACGCTGCCGAGGGCGTTGGAACCGATGAACAGCACGAGCGAGACGCCGGTGACGATGAGCGTGGCGAAGGCCGGAGTCTTCCACTTCTTGTGGGTGGTTCCGAACAGTGACGGCAGCGTGTGGTCGCGGCCCATTGCGAACAGTGACCGTGTCACTTGGATGAGCGTCGTCTCCAACGTCGCGATCGTGGAGAGCATGACCGCGATGATGAGGATCTTGCCTCCGACTCCCGGGATGATCGCCTGTCCCAGATCCCCTATCAGGTTGTTGCTGTGCTCGATGGTCTTCTGCGGCAGCATCACCTGCACGGCGATGGTGAACGCTTCGAACAGCAGGAAGACGATGACGACGCCGATGATGCCGCCGGCCCCAGCGGACTTACGCCCGTTCGTGGTCTCCTCGTTGAGGTTCGAGCTGACATCCCAGCCCCAGTAATAGAACGCGGCGATCAATGCAGCGCCTACGAAACCGGCCATTCCATTGAAATGGCTGAAGCCGAACCAGTCCCATGAGAACGCGGCGCCGTTGGTGTGCTGTCCGGACAGCGCCTTGACGATGGCGATCACGGCGAAGACGGCCAGAATGGCCACCTCGATCGACGACATGATCCACTGCGCCAGCGCGGTGACCGTGACTCCGATCAGTACGCAGAACGCCATCACGAGGAACCAGCAGGCACCGATCGCGGTGACGAGCCACACGTTTCCCGCCGCCTTCTCGTCGAACAGCGAGACTGTGTACTGGCCTGCGGGCAGGGCGCCAGCAACCATGAAGATCGTCGCGGAGATCACGAGGGACCAGCCCGAGAGGTAGCCGAGGATCGGATGAAGCGCACGACCCACCCAGGAGTATGAAGCGCCCGCGTTCACATCACTTCGACCGAGGTAGGCGAATGCCCATGCGATGCCGAGCATCGGGATGCCGCACCACAGCAGCGCGGCGGGTGCCGCGAGCCCGGCCGCCGCGATGAGCAGCGCGGTCGTCGCGGCGATCGAGTAGGCCGGTGCGCTGCCCGCGACGGCCATCACGACGGCGCCGGCCGAGTTCACCCCGTTCGCCTTCAGCGCGTGTTCGTGATCTTCGGGAGCGGGGGTACCCGCCCGTGTCTGTGTGGCATCCGACATCGTTGTCGACCCTTCGGGAGATGGGCGATCTCGACGCATCCCGGCGAGACCGACCTGAAGCTACCACCGCGTAAAGCGGATCACGAGAGGCGACGGTCGCTCCACTTCAGAGGATACGTGCGGGATTCGCGGCGTTGTCGGACGAATCGCCGCACGTGCACGGTCGGAGTCGATCTGTCGGATTCCGCGACACATGTCGGTCGGTGACTGCACCGGGACAGGTCCACGGGCGCATCCAGAACGGTTCAGGCATCCCGGGACTCGCGTTTCGCGCTGACGGTTTCGAACGCGAGGTCGACGAGCTGGGAAAGGCCGACCGCTGCCTTGGTCGTGGTCCATTCGGCCAGTGCCACGTCGAAACACGCAAGGGCTGAATGGATGAGCGTCTGTGCGCGGAATGTCTTAGTCGCGCTCGGGCCGTCGAGCTTCGCCGCGATGACGGGTTCCAACATTCGCGCCCATACGAGGTGCTTCTCGAGGTTGCGTGCCCGTAGTGACTCCGTGCTCATCATGACGCGCATGGTGCGCAGGCCGCGTTCAACGTCTTCGGGGTTCATCGTGATCAAGGGCTGAAAGGCGCTTCGCAGCGTGCTCCAGGCGTCCTCGCCCGGTGGACGAGACGCGGCTTCATCTCTGACAAGCGCCCCGAGCGGGGTCGGATCGGAGATGACGACATCTTCTTTCGCAGGAAAGTAGCGGAAGAAGCTCCGTGGCGAGATACCGATCGCGGTGGACAGATCGTCCACCGTTGTGGCCTCGAATCCGTTCTCGTCGAACAGGCGCAGGGCCTTGTCGGCGATCTGATCGTGAACCGATGCACGGGCGGCCTCGCGGAGCCATGCCTTCGATTCACCAGCCGTATCCGCCATGCCCCCACTCTATGACAGGCGACATGCGCTGCATGAGATGGCAGAGGCTGTCAGTTGCGGCGTACACTGTTCCCATAGAAGGGAACATCATGCACACGCGCACATTGGGACAGCAGGGCCTCGAGGTCTCAGCGTTGGGGTTCGGAGCGATGGGGATCTCTCTCGCATATGGGCCTGGCGACGAGCGGGAAGGCATCGCGACGATCCAGAGGGCTCACGACCTCGGGGTCACGTTCTTCGACACCGCCGAGCTCTACGGCTGGGGTGAGAACGAGAAGATCGTCGGACGGGCGGTGAAGGGCTTCCGCGACGACGTGGTCATCGCGACGAAGGTCGGCTACACCCGTGACCACGGGTACGACAGCCGGCCCGAGCACATCCGTGAGGTCGTGGCCAACAGCCTCCGCTACCTCGGGGTCGACCACATCGACGTGCTGTACCAGCACCGCGTGGACCCCGCGGTGCCGATCGAAGAGGTCGCCGGCACGGTGAAGGAGTTCGTGGACGAGGGTGTGGTGAGGTATTTCGGGCTCAGCGAGGCAGGCCCGAGCATCATCCGTCGGGCGCACGCCGTGCTGCCCGTGTCTGCATTGCAGACCGAGTACTCGCTGTTCGAGCGCGACGCGGAGGCACTGTTCCCGACGCTGGACGAGCTGGGCATCGGGTTCGTGCCGTACTCTCCGCTCGGGCGCGGGTTCCTCACCGGCGCAGCGAAGCCTGCTGAGGAGTACGACGAGACAGACATGCGCAGGAGAGACGCTCGGTGGCAGCCGGGCAACTTCGAAAAGAACGTCGAAGCGACGCGGCAGCTCGCCGTGCTTGCCGAGTCCAAGGGCGCAACAGTCGCTCAGCTCGCGCTCGCGTGGCTGCTCGCTCAGGGCGAGCACATCGTCCCGATCCCCGGAACCCGGTCACCCCGGCGAGTCGAGGAGAACGTCGGCGCGGTGAACCTCGCCCTCACCGGCGACGACCTCGCCCGCATCGCGGAAATCCTCCCCACGGGTGGATTCGGCGCGCGCTACGCCGAGAACGCACTTCCCGTCTGGGAGTGAGGTCGTAGCGGCGCCGGCGGCATCGTCCGCGGGTGCGTGGTGCCCGCTGGCAGACTGGCACGCGTGAAACTGTGGCGATCTGCGCTGTGGAGGTCCCCGGCGACCCGCACCGGGGCATCCGTCGCGATCGCCACCGGTCTGTACGGTGTCTCGTTCGGCGCGCTCAGCGTCGCGTCGGGCCTCGACTTCTGGCAGACGCAGGTGCTCAGCCTGTTGCTGTTCTCGGGCGGCTCGCAGTTCGCGTTCATCGGGGTGCTCGCCGGTGGCGGAGCCGGAGGGGCAGCACTGGGCTCGGCGGCGCTGCTCGGCATCAGGAATGCCGTCTACGGAATGCAGTTGAACGCGCTGATCCAGCCCAAGGGATGGCTGCGATTCGGCGCGGCGCACGTCACCATCGACGAGTCCATGGCTGTGGCCAGCGGGCAGACCGATCCCTCGGAGCAGAAGCGCGGGTTCTGGGTCACCGGAATCGGCATATTCCTCTTGTGGAATGTCTTCACGGCGCTGGGCTCGCTGCTCGGCGGGGCGATCGGGGATCCTAGGGCATGGGGACTCGACGGGGCCGCAGTCGCGGCGTTCCTCGGCTTGCTGTGGCCTCGGCTGAAGGCGCGTGAGCCCGTGGCGATCGCCGTCGCCTGTGCCGTCGCAACGGTTGTGGTCATCCCATTCGTACCGCCCGGCGTGCCGGTGCTGGTGGCAGCCGTGGTCGCCGCCGTCTGGGGGTTGCTCGGGGTCGGAGCGGCCGATGAGGGACTCGAACCCGACGTCGAGCCGCCGCACCGTTCTCACAACGAGGGGCGGATGCCGTGATCACCTGGCTCTACATCCTCGCCGCCGGGGTCGTGGCGTTCCTGACCAAGCTCGCCGGGTACCTCGTGCCCGCCAAGGTGTTGAAGAACAAGCGGATGACCCGGGTCGCCGGCACCCTGACCATCGGGCTGCTGGCATCCCTCACCGTGATCAACACGCTCGCCAGTGGGCAGCACCTCGCCTTCGACTCGCGGATCGGATCTCTCGTCGCGGCGCTCGTCGCCCTGCTTTTGCGTGCGCCGTTCCTCGTCGTGGTGATCGTGGGCGCGGCGGCCGCGGCGTTGCTGCGTCTGGCGGGGTTGCCCTGAGGGCACGGCACCGCCGGGAGCCCGCGCATAGAGTGGGTGTGTAGTTTTCTTGCAACTCATCAGGACCCGCCGAGGGTCCAACTGCCGTGTCAACGACGACAAGGAGCAGCCATGTCAGACAACGCCGTCTCAACATCCGCCAGGCCGACGGGGTTCGCCACCATCTCGGTGGCCGCCATCCTCGCCGAGGCAGCCCGGAAGTACCCCGATCGCACGGCGGTGATCTTCGCCGATCAGAGGATCGGCTACGCGCAGCTGTGGTGGGAGACCCGCCGTTACGCGGGCGCGCTGAGGGCTCGCGGCGTAGGGCGCGGAACGCCGGTGGCGGTGCTCATCCCGAACGTGCCGGACTTCCCCCGGGTGTATTTCGCGGTCCTCGCCCTCGGCGGGGTCGTCGTGCCCGTGCACGCACTGCTCAAGGCCGACGAGATCGAGTACGTGCTGCGTGACTCGGGCGCCGTCGCCCTGATCTGCGCTGCGCCGCTGCTCGTCGAGGGAGCGAAGGCGGCGGCGCAGGCCGGCGTCCACCTGCTCAGCGTGCTGGTGCCCGACGAGGCGAAGGCGGGGCTGCCGTTCCCTCGGCTGGAGGACGAGGCGTCCATCGCAGAACCGATCGCGAGCTACGAGCCGATGGATCCGTTCGACACCGCCACCATCCTGTACACGAGCGGCACGACCGGCAAGCCGAAGGGGGCGGAAGGATGCCACTTCGCCATCGTCGAGCAGACCAGCTCCCTGCTGACCGATGCGTTCGACCTCACGGCCGATGACGTGGTGCTCGGATGCCTGCCCCTCTTCCACACCTTCGGCCAGGTGTGCGTGATGAACGTCGGCTTCCGCGCCGGGGCGACAGTGGTGCTCCTGCCGAAGTTCGACGGGGCCACCGCGCTCGACCTTCTCAACGAGCACGAGTGCACGATCATGACCGGCGTGCCCACCATGTACATCGCTCTGCTGGAGGCGGCGAAGGCCAACCAGCGGCGTCCGCCGCTGAAGTACGGACTGTCCGGCGGATCCGCCCTGCCGCTTGCGGTGATCGAGCGATTCAAGGAGGTGTACGGCGTGAACATCCACGAGGGATACGGCCTGACCGAGACATCGCCAGTCGCCACGTTCAACATCGTGGGCAAGCCGACAAGGGCGGGCACTGTCGGCGAGCCTTTGTGGGGTGTCGAGGTGGAGGTCGCCGATCCCGAGCTCGACGACCGCATCGAACTGCTCCCGCGTGGAGAGCTCGGCGAGATCGTCGTTCGCGGCCACGACCTGATGAAGGGATACCTGCACCTGCCGGAGGCGACCGCGGAGGCCGTGATCGACGGCTGGTTCCGCACGGGCGACCTCGGCACGAAGAGCGACGACGACTACATCACGATCGTGGACCGCAAGAAGGACATGATCGTGCGCAACGGCTACAACGTCTACCCGCGAGAGGTCGAGGAGGTGCTCTCTGCGCATCCGGCCGTCTCGATGGTCGCCGTGTTCGGCGTCTCCCACCCCACGCACGGGCAGGAGATCATGGCCGCGGTCACGCTCATGCCCGGCGCGTCGGCGACACCGGAGGAACTCATCGAGCACGCCAGGGCGCATGTCGCGGCCTACAAGTTTCCCCGTCGCGTGGAGATCGTCGAGTCCTTGCCTCTCGGGCCGAGCGGCAAGGTGCTGAAACGCGAGCTGATCAGCATCTACGACGTCTGAAGGCGGGTGAGCCATCCCGTCGGTCGAGTTCGGGGAACGAATCCGCGGCATCGGGTCTCGACGGGTTCAACCCACCGGAGGCGTCGTCGGCCAGTTCACGAGGTCTTTCTCCCAGGTGTCGGGGCGGCCGACCTTTCTGATCGCAGGGTTGAGTGCGAAGCCGATGAAAGCGCCGAGCATCACGGTCGCGAAGACGCTCATCGTCCAGCCGACGCCTAGTGCGCTGAGCAACGCTCCGGAGACCACGGGTGCCAGGGGTGCGACGAGAAGTGCCGGCATCGAGATGGCGGAGTTCACCCGAGCCTGCATGACGTGCGGTGTGATGGCAGAGACGTAACCGAGCAGTGCCGAGTTCGTGACCGGCACGAACACGGCCATCAACGCGGAGAATGCGACGAATTCCGCGTAGTGATCGGCGAACGCCAACGCGCCGGCGCCGATCACCGAAGGGACGAGACCGAGGATCGAGAGCGGGCCGGCGGGGAACCGCTTCACGAGGTACGGAGTCACCGCGGCCCCTGCGAGCATCGCGACACTCGCTGCGACGTTCACGAGGGCGATGAGCAAAGGTGCGGTGCGGGTGGCCACCAGGTGGAGGTTGATGCTCACCTCGACGCCACCGAAACCGAGGTTGATCAGGGCGATGACGATCACGCTGGTGCGGATCACCGACACAGCGGACACGAAGCGCAGGCCTTCGACGAGCGAGGCGATCGGGCCGAGGCCGCGCGCGCCATGTGCGTCGTTCAGAGGGGTGTGCACGAATGCGGTGGTGATGGCGGCGACGATGTAAGAGGCCGCTGCCGCGAGCATCGGCAACGCTCGACCGAGCCCGTACAGCAGACCCCCGAGCGGACTGGCGATCAGTCCGGAGACCGCGGAACGCCCTTGCATGGCGGCCATCGCCGATCCGAGCTGCCCGGCAGGCACGACGTAGCGGATGCCGGCCGCCTCCGTCGGCGCATAGAACGCGGCGACGGCGGACGCGATCAGCAGTCCCGTGGCGAATTCCCAGCCGGACAGCATGCCGGAGACATGCATGCACCAGAGGGCGAGCCACACCGCGGCCCCGACGGCCGAACACACCAGCAGCAGCCGTCTGCGGTCGACACGGTCGGCGATGACGCCGGCCGGAAGGGTTGCGACGAGCATCCCGACCTCACTCACCCCGGCGATGAGCCCCGACCACAAGACGGAGCCCGTGATGCCGAACGCGATGAGAGGAACCGCGAAGAGTGCCATGCCGTTGCCCACCAGCTGACTCGTCTTTCCCGTCATGAGCAAGAGATACGGGCGGTTTCGCCACAGACTCACCTCGGGAGCGTCGGTGCTCCTCACGGGCGAGGGTTCGGGGGCTGCTGAAGTCGGCACGCGATCAACCCTAGATACGCAAGAACTATTGCGCAAGTCATAGTGCGCAATGGTTCTTGCTGATTTGATATGCTGAAGCTCGTGGTCGAGCAGTCGTACGCGGTGACGGATCCTGCCACGCTGCGCGCGCTGGCACACCCACTACGTCAGCGCATCCTGTGGGAACTGGCCGCACGTGATCACCTCAGGGCGGCAGACCTCGCGCAGATCACCGGGGAACCGGCGAACTCTGTGAGCTTTCATCTGCGCAGCCTGGCGAAAGCCGGCCTGATCGAGGAGAAGCCGGAGCATGCGCGGGACAGCCGTGATCGCGTGTGGGTGATGACGCATCCGGAAGGCGTCTACTTTCCGGACACGGACGTGACCACGAACGCGCTGATCGCGGAACGGCTGGACTGGCTTCGTGCCGTGATCGACGAGAGCCTTCCGCGTGATCCAGCGGCCGCGCGCATGCAGTACATGGGAGCTGCCGTGCTCACCAAGGCCGAGGCCCAGCAGATGGCCGACGAGGTGGCCGAAGTGTTCGAGAAGTGGCGAGCGCACGGCATCGAGGCGGCTGCGGAGCACCCGGACGATCCGGCCAGGGTATTCCACTTCACGGCCGCGTTCGTGGGCAATCCGCGGCCCTCCGATGTCGAGGTGCACGATCTTCCCGGGTCCGTCGCCGACGGCCAGGGATCCGTTCATCAGGGGTCCGTTCATCAGTGATCCGTTCATTAATGTTGAAGGCATGAGCGACACGAACGTCCCCACCGTCGAGTTGAACAACGGTGCCCGCATTCCGCAGCTCGGATTCGGCGTGTTCCGAGTGGATCCGGCGCGCACGTCCGAAATCGCAGGGGACGCGCTCGATGTCGGCTATCGGCACATCGACACCGCCGCGGGCTATCACAACGAGGCGGGCGTGGGCGAGGCGGTGCGGGCATCCGGAGTCCCACGAGGCGACCTGTGGATCACGACGAAGCTGGCCAACGCAGATCAGCACCGGCCGGAGGATGCCTTCCAGGCCAGCCTCGACGCGCTCGGCCTCGACTACATCGACCTGTACCTCATTCACTGGCCGCGGCCCGAGGAGGGCGTCTACCCGCAGGTGTGGAAGTCGCTGACGGCCATCGCGGAGTCGGGACGGGCCGCGTCGGTCGGTGTCTCGAACTTTCAGATCGA
Organism: Humibacter antri; assembly: GCF_054777235.1. Lineage (NCBI taxonomy): Bacteria > Bacillati > Actinomycetota > Actinomycetes > Micrococcales > Microbacteriaceae > Humibacter > Humibacter antri. The sequence continues at coordinate 18,298 of NZ_BAAHAW010000014.1, forward strand.
GCACCTGGAGCGCGTCATCGCGGAGACCGGCGTGACGCCGGCCGTCAACCAGATCGAGCTGCACGTGGAGTTTCAGCAACGTCAGTTGCGCGCCTTTCACGCGGAGCACGGCATCGCCACTGAGGCATGGTTTCCACTCGGCGGCGGGTCGATCAGCGAGGCGCCCGAGCTTCGGCGGATCGCGGATGCGCACGGCAAATCGGTCGCGCAGGTGGTGCTGCGCTGGCACATGCAGGTGGGCAACATCGCCATTCCGAAGTCGAACCATCGTGAGCGCATGGTCGCGAATCTCGACATCTTCGCGTTCGAGCTCACGTGGGACGACATGCAGGCGATTGCCGCTCTCGACAAGGGGGAGGCGGGCCGGCGAGGCACCCATCCGCTCCGGATGTGAAAGAGGCGATCGAGGTGAGAGCCGTGCGGGCTCGCTCGCGCGGCCGAGCCGATCGAGCCTTTGAGCAGCGCAGTCGCGATAGGGCGCTCTAGGCTTCCGTCATGGACTTGCAGCTGCTGGCACGCGGGCGGGCCGCGGACGTGTTCGATCTGGGCGACGGTCGCGTGCTTCGGCGGTATCGCGGCCGGATCGACGCGCGGCACGAAGCGCGTGCAATGCTGCATCTCGAGGAGCATGGGTACCCGGTTCCGCATGTCTTCGATGCGAACGACGGGGACCTCGTGGCGGAGCGCGTGGACGGCGGCACGCTGTTTCAGGAGTTGCTTCACGAGCCGGCGCAGTACCGGCGTTACGGGCGGTTGCTCGGCGAGCTGCACGAGCGGTTGCACAGGCTGCCCGCGCCGATGTGGCTCGGCGGGAGCAACGGAACCGTCATCGTCCACCGCGACCTGCATCCGCAGAACGTGCTCCTGAGCGAACGCGGTCCGGTCGTGATCGACTGGACGGATGTCGCGGCGGGCTCCGCGGCGGTGGACGCGGCGATCACGGTCATTCTGACCCTCGGCTCCGAGCTCGACGTCGAGCCGCACGTGGCGGAGCACGTCGAGCCGTTCCGTGCACTTTTCATCGATGCGTTCCTCGAGACGTGCGGTACCGACCCTCGAGACGGGCTCGCAGAGGCCATCGAGTATCGTCTCGGCACACCGAACAACACCCAAGCCGAGATTCGCTGGCTGGAGCAGGCGGCGCCGCACTGCCTCGATGCGTTCTACTTCGAGTCGCGCGAGCTGCAGCCGCGGGAGTAGTGAGATGCCGAACCTCCTGGCCGACGCGGTGAGCCCCTACCTGCGTGCGCACGCGGGAAATCCGGTGGACTGGCATCCGTGGGGCGAGGAGGCGTTCGCCGAGGCGCTGCGGCGCGACGTTCCGGTGTTCGTCTCGATCGGCTACGCCACGTGCCACTGGTGCCATGTGATGGCGCGGGAGAGCTTCAGCGATCCGCGGCTCGCGGCCCGCCTCAACGCCGGGTTCGTGCCGGTGAAGGTGGACAGGGAGGAGCATCCTGACGTCGACGCCGCCTACCTCGCGGCGGCGAGCGCGTTCACGCAGGGCCTCGGCTGGCCGCTCAGCGTCTTCGCCATGCCGAACGGCCGAGCGTTCTTCGCAGGCACCTACTTTCCGCCGGAGCCGCGGGGCGGCATGCCGTCGTTCGAACAGGTTCTGGACGCCGTGACGGATGCCTGGAGGAACCGCCGAGACTCCGTCGTCGATACCGCGGCACGGGTGGCGGCCGCGATGGAGGAGCTCGCACGGGACTCGCACGGCGGTGCGCAGGTCAGTGGTGCGCAGGTCAGCAGCGCGGATGCACCTGTGCTCGACAACGACCGCCTGGTCCGAGCGGCCGAAGCTCTCGCCGGGGCGGAGGATCCGGAGTTCGGCGGCTTCGGCACGGCCCCGGACTTCGCCGGGCCGAAGTTTCCGAGTGTGCCGGCGCTGGGCTTCCTGCTCGCCAGTGGCGCGGATTCCGGTCGCCGCGCCGCGCTGCACACGCTGGAGCGCATGGCCGGTTCGGCGTTGCGCGATGCGGTCGACGGTGGCTTCTTCCGCTACGGAACGCGCAGGGACTGGAGCGACCCGCACTACGAGCGGATGCTCTACGACAACGCCGGTCTGCTCCGCCTGTATGCGGAAGCAGCGTTCGCCGGCGGGACGGGCTCCGGTGCCGATCCGCGCCTGGCTGCGGTGGCCGACGGCATCGCGGGCTTTCTGCTCGGCACCATGACGGTCGGCGAAGGCTTCGCGTCGGCGCAGGACTCCGAGAGCGAGGTCGACGGTGAGCGGCGGGAAGGCGCCTACTACCAGCTGGATGCCCCGGCTCGGCGCGAGCAGCCGCGACCGGCGCTCGACGAGAAGGTGCTGACCGGCTGGAACGGACTCGCGATCGGCGCGCTCGCCCACGCAGGCGCACTTCTGGGACGCCATGACTGGGTGGTGGCTGCGGCATCGGCAGCCGACCGACTGCTCGCCTCGCACGTCTACGCAGACGGACGGAGGCTCGTCCGCGCCTCGCTCGCCGGCGAAACGTCCGAGGCGGCCCCAGCGCTCGAGGACTTCGGTCTTTTGGCTCGTGGCCTGCTCGACGTGTTCCTGGCAACGGGTGAACCCCGTTTCGCGTTCGCCGCCCGCACCCTGGTGGATGCGACGCTGGATGCCGCCGAGGCTGGTCCCGGACGCTCGCCCTTCGCCATCCCGGGCGGAGGCGACCCGGTGCTGGCCGCGCACGGGCTCGTCTCCGACGCCGACCCGTCCGAGGGGGCGTACCCCGGTGGCCTGTCGTCGCTCGCCGACGCCTGCCGCGTGCTGTTCGCGCTGACCGACAGTGAACGCTACGAAAGGGCATCCAGGACCGCCATCGCCTCGGTCGCCGCTGCCGCGACGCGCTCGCCGATCGCGTTCGGGGGTGTGCTGCTCACCGCCACCGCGTGTGCTGCGGAGCTGCGGCAGCTCGTCGTGGTGGGCTCCGGTGAGCCTCGTGAGGCGATCGTGCGGCAGACGGCGGTGCGGACACGGAGCCTTGGCGTGGGCGCCGTCGGTGTTGCGGTGTCGGAGGCTGCGGCATCCGCTCTTGCCGACACGGGCTTCGGCCTGTTCGAGGCCCGGACCGCGCTGAACGGCGAGCCGACCGAGTACCTGTGCCGGGCGTTCACGTGCGAACTGCCACGGCCGTTCGCTCCCGCTCGATGAACTCGTCGAATCAGTTGATGGGTTTCGACGAGCTCAACCCGCGATGCTCGCTCGACGCGCGATGCTCGCTCGGCGCGCGATGCTCGCTCGACCCGCGATGCTCGGCCGCTACGCGGCGTTCAGCTTGCCCAGCATGCCCCACACGGCGGGCGTGAGCTCGGGGTGGTCGAGCGCGACGCGGCGCAGAAGCTGATACTCGAAGCGCTCGCGCTCCTGGGGGTCCGCCGACGGGTGGTACGCCCGCGAACGCGCCTCGCCGAGGTCGTGCGCCTCGATCGTGTCATCGCGCAGCGTGAGCACCACCTGCTCGTCGACGGTCGGCAGGTCGGGCAGGAAGTCCCACGGGTCGTCGCCGAGCCGGCAACGGAACTCGATCACGGCGGCGAGCTCGTCGCGCGCCTCCTGGCGCAGCAGTTCGAGGCTCATCGAATGACCGTGATGCGGTGTCATCCGTTGACCCCCTCCCTGCGATCCGCGGCGGTGCTCGCCCCTACACGTCTGGATGATCGACAAGGGTACGACGGTCGTCCGACGTCAGGCGAATCGGCATGCCGCAGTGTTTCGCCTGCATAACGATTGCCCCAGGACTTGCGGGTGGACGGCTGCGAGCGGACGCTGCTGTCGCTCGACGACGGCACAATGAAACGAGTCATCGGAGCGTGGCCGGAGCCACGCACCAGCCCGAAGCGTCCAACCCCCGTCGAGAAAGGCATTCATGTTCGCCGTGCTCGACTGGCTCACAGCGCCCCTGGCGACGCTGGGATCGCAGGCCGTCACGGTGGAAGCCCTGTTCGGCGCTGTGGCCTTCCTCGTGGGGGGAGTCGCCGTCGCCCGCTTCGCCGACCGGGCGTGGCCCGTCGCGGCGGCCGTCTGCGGTGCGTTCGCGCTGCTCGCACTCCTCGAGGTGAGGTTCGTGGATGCCGGCATCCGCCTGGTGCTCGCCGTCCTGTGCGCGTATGGCTGGCGCGCTCGACGCAGCGGCCGGGTGCGGCGCCCGCGATCCGTCTCGGGCCGCGAGGCCGCATACGGAGTCGCGCTGTCGGCCATCGCCACTGTCGTGGTGGCCTATGCGCTCAGCGGCGCGCAGGCATCCGTCGAGCAGGTATCGGCAGACGTGACGGTCGATCAGTCGGGTGCCCTTGCGTGGGGCACGGCGGTCGTGTTCGTCGCGTTGTTCGTGCAGATCGCGGCGCTCGCGCGCGGGCTCATCGCCGGCTGGTGGGCGGGCCTGGTGAGCGCTGTTCTGAGCGTCGCGCTCGCCGCAGCGGCGGAATCCTGGGCGACCGTCGCGGTGTCGATGGCGGCGGCTGTCGTCTGTGTCTACGGGTGGGCGTGCTGGCGACGGCACGTGGCGGCCGATGCGGCTGACGAGCACGTCAAGGACGAGGTCGACGAAGACGTCATCGCCTGACGCTCGACTTGATCGCACTCGAGGTTCGCGTTCCTCCGGTTCTCGCTCATCGGGGTCGCGCTCGAGGTCGCGCCGGCACAATGGCTGGCGCAATCGGAGCAGAAGTGTGGCCCCCGTGCGAAGATGACCGGCACCGACTCCCACTGAGAGGATCCCATTCCTCACGATCCAAGGAGGGCCATGCGCTATCGCACCCTCGGCCGCAGCGGAACGGCCGTCACCGACCTCGCCCTCGGCACCATGACGTTCGGTCACGAGGCGAGTGAGGAGGCATCCCACGCCATACTCGACGCCTATGTCGGAGCCGGCGGCAACTTCATCGACACCGCGGATGTCTACACCCACGGCGTCTCCGAGCAGATCGTCGGCAGCTGGCTGGCAGCGCATCCCACGGACGCCGAGCAGCTGGTGATCGCCACGAAGGGCCGCTTCCCGACGGGCGAAGGCGCCAATGACCTCGGGCTCTCGCGCCGCCACCTCTCACGTGCGCTCGACGCCTCGCTGAAGCGGCTCGGCGTCGAGACCATCGACCTGTACCAGCTGCACGCATGGGATTCACTGACTCCGATCGACGAGACCCTCCGGCTCCTGAACGACGCGATCGCGGCGGGCAAGATCCTGTACTACGGCTTCTCGAACTTCACCGGCTGGCAGCTCACGAAGGCCGTGCACGTGGCGCGGGCCAACGGTTGGGCCGAACCGGTCACGCTGCAGCCGCAGTACAACCTCATCGTTCGCGGCATCGAGCACGAGATCGTGCCGGCTGCGCTCGATGCCGGAGTCGGACTGCTTCCGTGGTCGCCTCTCGGCGGTGGATGGCTGAGCGGCAAATACCGGCGCGACGTCGCGCCCTCCGGAGCGACGCGGCTCGGCGAGGATCCCGCACGGGGGATGGAGGCGTGGCAGGCGCGCAACGACGACCCGCGCACCTGGCGCATCCTCGAGGTCGTGCAGGAGCTCGCCGACCTGCGCGGCGCATCCCGATCGCAGGTGTCGCTGGCGTGGCTGCTCGCGCAGCCGGCGGTGACAAGCGTGATTCTGGGAGCACGCACGGTCGAGCAGCTGCGTGACAATCTCGGCGCGAGCGATGTCGAACTGACGGATGCGCAGCTCGCCGCACTCGACGAGGCCAGCGCCCCGCGCGTGGAGGACTACCCGTACGGCGTGCCGGGCGGGCGCCAGCGGCACCGCCGCATCGACGGCGGGCGGTAGAGGCGACGCCGGAGCCTCAACGTGCGAAGAACTCGGCGACGGTGGCGAATGCGGCTTTCGGCTCCCACGGCATGTTCGGGTAGGTGGTTCCGTTGCGCGCTTCGAGGACTTTGACGATGCCCAGGCTGGCAAGATCCAGATCGTCTCGGGGATCGCCCTCTGGTCGGTGCGGCAGGTTGTCGAGCGCGAAGAGGAATACGAAGGCGCTGTCCACTCCTTCGCTGTCGAAGATCTCGAGCAGTTCTCCGAGATAACTCGCCTGACCTGCCTCGTCGCGCTCGAGCGCGACGTTCAGACGTACGGGTGCGCCGGTCGCGTCGTTCTCGATGACCTCCATGCTCCGTGGTGCCATGTCGCCGGCACCACGCCAGGTCGCGGTGCCGAATCCGGTGATGGCGACCGGCTTCGGGTGCTGTGCCACGAGGGCGCGCACACCCGAGCGGAAGATGTCGGCGACCGCCGCGGAGCGGATGAGCTCGACCGTCACGATGTCGAACAGATTCCAGTCGACGGCTTCGAACTGGATGGCGGCGTAGGTGACCGGTCCCCGATAACTCTTCCGGATGTTCGTCACGGCATCGGCGAGGAAGGAGTTGAGCCGCCCGCTGACTTCGACGAGGCGCTCTTCTCGCCCTTCTGGCGTGGCCAGCAGGTTGCGAAGCCGTTCATCGACATTGTCTCCGTCGATGAATCCGCGATTCATGACGCTCAGTTCGACGCCGGCGACGAAGACGATCGCTGCGCCTTCCGTGCGGAGCCGCTCTGCTCTGCGCGCGCAGTCGGCGAACAGGGTGAGCATCTGGTCCGTCGTCTGCTCCAGCGGATACGGGGAGAGCCAGATCTCCATCCCGAGTTCGGCAGCGAATCGGGCGGCGATCTCCAAGCGCTCGGGGTCGCCGCCGATGATGTGAACCGCGTTGCAGTTCAGATCGTTGTGGATGATGGCCAGCTCCTCTTCGACACGCAACGGGTCGAAGCGCTCCAGCGAGTTGCTGCCGTTACGGACGAAGCCCGTGTCGTATGTCATGCCCTTTCCCCGCATCGGCTGATGCTCCTTTCGATCGAGTGCGACGGGGGAACTCTAGGCATGAAAGTGCGTGCACGCAAATTTGCGTATGCGCAAGTTTGCCGACGTGCACACGGACTGCAACACTGACGATGTGACCCTGCGCGACGTCGGACTGCGTGAGCAGAAGAAGCGGAACACGCGAGCGGCACTGCAGGAGGCGGCCTTGCGTCTCGCTCTGGAACGAGGACCGGAGAACGTTCGCGTCGACGACATCGCCGAAGCGGCCGGCGTGTCGCGGCGAACGTACAACAACTACTTCTCGAGCCGGGAGCAGGCGATCGTCGCCGCGGTCACGGCCGAGCGCGAACGGCGCACCGTCGAAGCCATCCTCGATCAACCCGAGGGGGTCAGCCTTTCCGAGGCAGTGATCAGTGCGATCGTCGACCAGTACGCCGACACCGGCCGGCACGCGCGGGATGTGCTGTTGATGGTCACGACCAGTCCCGCTCTCCGGGCGTCGTATGCGGACAGCGTCGCCATGAGCGAGCATCCTCTGGCGCACGCACTCATCGAGCGAACGGATGGCATGGACCCGCTGTCCGCGCGCGTACTCGCCGCGAGCATCGGCGCGGCCGCACGGGTCGCTCTCGATGACTGGTTGACGTCAGTCCCCGTCCCGCTCTCCACCAGGGATTTCGTCGTGCCGGCTGGTTCGCTGCCGGATCGGATGAGGGCCGCATTGTCTCCGCTGGCACCGGCCTTGGAGGCTGCGGCAGGGCGCACGAGCGAGCGACCGGGGAGCGAAACCGAGCCGGACGTGCGTGGTTCCGCGCCATCGCGCTCGAGTCGGTCGCGTGTCGGCGGTCGGCGCTAACGTTGCCGCATGTTCCTGCTCGGCGGTCCCGCATCCGGCGATAGCACCGTGGTGCTGAGTCCCAGCGACCTCAGCACTGCGTCGACCTGCGAGTTCGATTTTCTGCGCAGACTCGACGGCAAGCTCGGCTGGGGCCCGGTCGTCCAGCGGCCGTTGGACGCGATGCTGGAGCGCACGTCACGTCTCGGCGACGAGCACGAGCATCGCGTTCTCGACAGGTACCTTCAGCGCTTCGGCGAGGCGGTTGCGGTCTTCGACCGGCCGGAGCACCCGGATGCCGACGGCCTGACCGCCGCCGCCCGCGCGACCGCGGAAGCGTTCCGTGCCGGTGCACCCGTCGTCTATCAGGCGGTCTTCTTCGAGGCGGGCGGTGATGAGGATGGCCCGGACGGCCAGAGGGGCGATGGCGAGAAGACCGCCGGTGGCATCCCGATCGCGTTCGTCGGATACGCGGATTTCATCGTGCGCGAGCCCGACGGCCGGTACACGGTCGAAGACACGAAGCTCGCTCGCCGGGCCAAGGTGACCGCGCTGCTGCAGGTGGCGGCGTACGCGCTGCAGTTGCGCCGGGTCGGCGTCGAGCCTTCCGATGAGGTGCGGCTGCTGCTCGGCGACGGGAGCGTGAGCACCCACAGGCTCGCGGACGTCCTGCCCGTGTATCGCAAGCGCATCGCGCGGCTGCACGACATCGTGCGGCAGCACCTCGCCGACGGGCAGGCGGTGCACTGGGGCGACGAACGGTTCGCCGCCTGCGGCAGGTGCGACACATGTGCGGCCGAGGTGGAGGCGAACCGAGACGTTCTGCTCGTGGCAGGTGTGCGCGTGACGCAGCGTCCGCGATTCGTGGCGGCGGGCATCCGTACCATCGACGAACTGGCGGCGCTTGCCGACGACGTCGAGGTCGAGCGCGTCGCACCTACGGCCGTGGCAGCCGCGCGGGAGCAGGCGAAGCTGCAGCTGGCTGCGCGGGCCGGGGGACCGCCCCCGTTCATCGTCTACAAGCCCGCTGCGCTTGCTGCGCTGCCCGAGCCGGACCCTGGCGACATCTTCTTCGATTTCGAGGGCGATCCGCTGTACACCGAGGGTGTCAACGGCACGAACGCGGGCTCCACGCGTTCCGGAGGTACAGAGCAGTGGGGGATCGACTACCTCTTCGGAGTGCTGCAGACCGACGGAGAGTTCCATCCGTTCTGGGCGCACACGTTCGCCGAGGAACGCGAGGCGCTGATCGCGTTCCTGAGCGATGTGCAGCGACGCAGGGCGGAGCATCCCGGCATGCACATCTACCACTATGCGTCGTACGAGCGCACGCACCTGCTGCAGTTGGCGGCACGGCATGGCGTCGGCGAGGACGCAGTCGACCACCTGTTGCGCGACAACGTGCTCGTAGACCTGTATCCGATGGTGCGCAAGTCGGTACGGGTGGGATCGCGATCGTACTCGATCAAGAAGCTCGAGCCGTTGTACATGGGTGACGAACTGCGTTCAGGCGAGGTGCAGGATGCCGGCACCTCCATCGAGGAGTACGCCACCGCGCGCGCGCTGATGCTCGCGGGCGAGGTCGAAGAGGGACAGCGACGGCTCGATGAGATCGCTGCGTACAACCGCTACGACTGCCTTTCCACGTTGCGTCTGCGGGACTGGCTGCTGGAGCGCGCCGCGGACGCCGGAATCCCGGTCGGTCTGCCGGCCCCCGACGGGCGGGCGCCTGAGCTCGAGCCATCCACGCTGCGCAACGACCTGCTCGTGCTTGCCGGCGAGGCCGTCGTGCCGCACGCGTCAGGGGCTGATGCCACGCGCGAGCGCAGCGCTGACGAGACCGCCGCCGCGTTCGCCGCCGCAACGCTCGACTACCACCGGCGCGAACAGAAGAGCTTCTGGTGGTCGCACTTCGCCCGGCTCGTCGACCCGATCGAGGCGTGGGCGAACACAAGAGACGTGTTCCTCGTAGAACGGGCGAACGTCGAGCGCGACTGGCATCGCGAAGAGGGCCAGCGCGTCGACCACAGGGTGCTGCGCCTCACCGGCCAGTTTGCGCCGGGGAGCACGGCAAAGGCCGGCGGTGACGCCTACTTGCTGTACGAATATCCGGGCCCGTTCAAGGCCACCAGCGGCGATCCCGGAGCGCGCAGCGCGAGGGGCGTTCGCCTGCAGGAGGCCGGCGATGACTGGGTGCTCGTCGACGAGACAAGGGCCGACGATGTGCCCCCGTACCCCGACCTGCCGAGTGCCGTCACACCTGGAGCGCCACCTCGCGCCGGTACGCAGGTGCCGGCGATCGAGTCGTGGTGCCGGTCCATCATCGACGCGCAGCCCGCATGGCCCAGGGACCCGGTGACGGACCTGATGCGAAGGATCGCGCCGCGCACTCGGGGAGCAACCGTCGCGGAGCGCGTGGGCCAGGCATCCGACGACACACTGATCGCCTGGGTGACGAAGACCGTTGCCGACCTCGACGACTCGTTTCTGGCCGTTCAAGGCCCTCCGGGAACAGGCAAGACCTACCTGGGAGCGCACGTCATCGCGTCGCTCGTGCGTGACCACCGGTGGAAGATCGGCGTCGTCGCGCAGTCGCACTCGGTCGTCGAGAACCTGCTCGCGTCCGTCGTGACCACCGCCGGGCTCGACGTCGGGCTGGTGGGAAAGGTGCCGCAGGGCGGCCAGCGTGGCGCGGCGTCGGATGCCGAGCGTCCGTTCACCATCCTGCCGAAGGACGGTCAGCTGCAGTTCGCACTCGATCACGCGGACACCGGGTTCGTGGTGGGCGGTACGGCGTGGGATTTCAGCAATCCGGCACGGATACCGGCACGGAGCCTCGATCTTCTCGTCGTCGACGAGGCCGGGCAATTCTCACTCGCTTCCACCGCGGCATCCGCAGTCGGAGCACGCAACCTGCTTCTTCTCGGCGATCCGCAGCAACTGCCGCAGGTGAGCCAGGGGCTGCATCCCGAACCCGTCGACCAGTCGGCGCTCGGCTGGATCAGCGACGGGCACGACGTGCTGCCCGCCGAACTCGGGTTCTTCCTGCCGCAGACCAGGCGCATGCATCCGGCGCTCGCCGCACGGGTGTCGTCGCTGTCGTACGAGGGCCGGCTGCGTGCGCATCCGGAGTCGGGCTCGCGCCGGCTCGAGGGCGTCGAGCCGGGACTGCATTCGCAACCGATGCTGCACGAAGGCGATTCGACGGAGTCTGCGGCCGAGGCGGCGCGCGTCGTCGAACTCGTCGATCACGTGCTCGGCCGTGTGTGGCGCGACGAGCACGGCGAACGACGGTTGGCTGAAGAGGACGTCATCGTCGTCACGCCGTACAACGCTCAGCTTGCGCTCGTACACGCCGCGCTGACGAATGCCGGGCACGCCGCCGTGCGGGTCGGCACAGTCGACAAGTTCCAGGGTCGCGAAGCCGTCGTCGCGATCGTGTCGCTGGCGGCCTCCTCAGCGGAGTACGCGCCGCGCGGCCTCGGATTCCTGATCATGAAGAATCGGCTTAACGTCGCCATCTCGCGGGCGAAATGGGCGGCGTACCTGATCTACTCGCCGCTCCTCACCGAGCATCTGCCGCACCGGCCGGAAGGAGTGGCCGAGCTGAGCGCGTTCATCACGCTGACCGAGGGGAGCGTCAGCGGAAGTCCATGATCGTGCCGTAGAGCGGATACACGTTCTTCAGCGCGCGCGATTCGGGTGAGATGGCGAGCGTGTCCCCGGCGGAGGAGGCGAAGTCGACGGTTCCGGTCAGCGTCGCCTTCGTGATGACGAACGGCAGACTTGTTCCGGTGAACGCGTCCGTACTGTCGAGCAGACCGAAGTGCAGATGCGGTCCCTGTGAGGGGCCGGTGTTGCCGAGCTTGCCGAGCACCTGCCCGGCCTTCACCTTCTCGCCGACGTGCACCGCGATGCTTCCGGTCTGCAGGTGCCCATAGAAGGCGTACACGCCGTTGCCGACCTTGAGCATGATGCTGTTTCCGCCGAACCCCTCTTTGGTCTCCGGTGCCGAGGAGGTGAAAGGCACGGACTCCGCGATGCCGTCCTGGGTCGCGACGACCGTGCCGTCCGCGACAGCGAGCACGGGAGCGCCGAAGCCGTAGAACTGCTCGTTGGTGCTGCCGGCCCCGTCGTAGATGCGGTCGCCTCTCGCCAGGGCCCAGTCGACGGCGAAGGTCTCCGACGTCGTGAGCTGCAGCCCGCCTGCCGAGAGCCGGAGGTCGCGGTGCACGTTCGGCGAGCAGCAGGCGCTCGTGGCCAGCCACCCCTTCCCAGCGAGCGGGGACTCGATCCGGACCGCGTGGGTACGGTCGACGTCGACCGTCGGGCCCTGCACCGTCGTGTCGTCGACGATCATCGCATCCGGCGCCGCCGGCAGGCTGTAGTCGATGCGGTTGGACACACGGGCGGGCACCGCGGCACCGGACGGCAGCGCCAGATCGACCTCGACGATCACCGCGGCCGATGCGGCGACGACCGGGGACGCTGCGTGAGTGTAGAGCGATTGGGTCGCCGCGGCCAGCGATCGTCCCGTAACGGTGAGGAGGCGGTTGCCCTCGGGACCGCTGACGATCACGTCGGTCAGTGTGACCGGCTCGCCGAACGCGTTGACGACCAGAAGGTCGTACTCCACGTGGTTCCTGCCATCGCTGGCCGGGACGACCTGAGCGGGTTGCACAGGCTGCACCAGAAGCGCGCTCACCCCGTTCGTCGGTGTGGGCTTTCCGCTGAGCGAGGTGCTCGGGGACGACGCCGACGACGATGGACCGGCGGCGACAGCGGTGCAGCCCGCAGTGGCCAATGCGGCGGCCGCCACCGCCGCCAGGATGACCGATCGCCGTCGACTGCGCATGCGCTCATTCTCTCTTCGAAGGCGGTCTACGTTGGCGGAACCGCCAGCATGAACCGAGGATTGTTCACATGTCCTTCCCGGCGTCGACGCGGCCGGCGTTCGCGGCGTTCGCCGCGACGTGCGCGGTGTTGCTGCTCGCAGCCTGCGCATCCGTCCCGCCCGCGTCATCCGCTACGACAACTGCCGCATCCAGCCCGACCGTCGACCGCCTGATCGACATCGACGCTGGCCGGCAGCTGCACCTGAACTGCCGAGGCACCGGATCCCCTGTCGTCGTCTTGACCTCGGGCACCGGCGGCGCCGCCGACGAATGGATGAGCGTCGCCGCGAAAACGGACCCGGCCGCTCCGCCTGCGCCCAGCAGCCGATCGGTGTTCGACACGCTCGCCCGCACCGGCCGCGTCTGCGCATACGACCGGCCCGGAACGACCCTATTGTCCGACGCGATCGCTCCCTCGACGCTCGTGCCGCAGCCGACGACGGCTGCACAGGGCGTGGCGGATCTCGACGCGCTGCTGCGCGCCGCGCACCAACCAGGCCCTTTTGTCCTGGTCGGCGCCTCGTGGGGCGGCATGATCGCGCAGCTGTTCGCCCGAGCCCGCCCGAACGAGATCCGCGGCATCGTGCTGGTGGATGCGGCATCCGCGTATCTGAAGAATGCCCTCACGGCACGGCAATGGACCGGCTGGATGACGACCATCGCCGCGGCCCACGCTGCGGCGCCGAACCTCGAATCACCGGACTACGACACGAGCGTCGCGGAGCTGCAGGCAGCCCGCGCGATGCCGCACATCGCGGCCGCCGTGCCCTCATCCGATCGCCCGTGGGATCTCCGCGTCACGCCAGGCGCGTCGACCTGGCCGGCGTGGTTGGAGGCGCAGCGGCGATTGGCGTCGTCGCTTCACGCAGTGCACATCAGCGACACGAACAGCGGCCACGGTATCGCGGTCGAGCAGCCTGCGCTCGTCGCATCGGCCGTCCGCAGGGTGATCGCGCAATCCCGATAGTCGCGTTGCGCCCACCATCGCTTGCCGGGCTCGCTACCTCTGCTGCGAATGCTCCCTAGCGGCTCGCCGCGCCGCGCGCCGCCTGCCGATCGAGACGCCGATCATGATGGCGCCGATGGCGACGATGGCGGCGAGTACCAAGCCGGAGGTCTGCAGCCAGCCGACGCCGTTGGTCGGCAGTCCGGTGCTCACGGCCGTGGCGATCTGGTAGCCGAAGCCTGCTGCGATGCCGAGCACGACGAGCGCGATGCCGACCGGAAGGAGCGCTTTCACGGCATCTACTCGCCGCAGCTGACCGAGCATCTGTCGCATCGACCTGAGGGCGTGGCCGAAATCAGCGCGTTCGTCTCGCTGGTGGAAGGGGAGTCGCGCTCATCGAGCGCGCAACCCGACGGACCGCGAGGTCGTGGGCTGAACGATCAGGAGGCGTTTCGTCGCACGGGTCTGGGCGACGTAGAGGTCGCGTAGTCCCGCGTCGCCAGCGGCCCTGACTCCGGCAGCGTCGACGATGATCACGGTGTCGAACTCCAGGCCGCGCGCTTCCGGCGCAGCGATGACGACGGCCTCGGCAAGCCGAGTCTCTGCCACGAGGGCGAGCGAACGCTCGGTCGAGGCGACAACACCGATCAGTTCGCCCGGGTACTCCTGCACGATCGCGTCGATCAGTTCGTTCAGGCGAGCGATGACGGCCTCCTCGCTCACTGTGATGGTGCTCGGCTCCTCGCCGTGCCTGATGGATCGGGAGAGCTGCTGGTCGGGGGCTATCACGGCCAGCAGGGGTTCGCTCGCCTTGAGGATCTCGCTGGTGGTGCGGTAGTTGACCGTGAGCCGGTGGTGCACGAAACGTTCGCCGACAAACGGATTCAGTGCCTGGGCCCACGTGCCGATGGTCGTCGTGGGCCCCGATTGTGCGAGGTCGCCGACGATCGTCATGGACCTGCCCGGTGAGCGTCGCATCAGCATCCGCCATTGCATCTCGGTGAGCTGCTGAGCCTCGTCGACGACGATATGCCCGTACATCGTGTCGGGGAGCCCGTCGACGATGGCGCGGGCTTCGTCGACGAGGGCGAGGTCGCCGTCGCTCCAGCCTTCGCCGTCGCAGCTCAGAAGCGCGAGGTCGGTTTCGGCTGCATCGGGCAGGAGAGCTGCGAGCATGTCCAGATCTGCCAGGAAGGCACGGACGACGTGCTCGGCATCGAGGCGAGGCCACACGCGCGAGATGGCGCGATCGATGGCAGGGTCGCCGAGCAGGTCGTCTCGGATGCTCTCCCAGTCGATCTCCAGCGCGCTACCGGTGCTCTCGGCTTCGCCTGGTGCTTCGTCTGGGTGTTCGAAGGACGTGAGCCGGTCGAGATCGACGCCCAGAAGCGCTTCCAGTTCTTCCTCGAAGTCGGAGAGATCTTTCGTGGTGCGGCGCTCCAACTCGTTTACGAGTTCGTCGACAATGTACTCGGTGAAGCGCTCGCGGGCACGGTTGTGTCCCACCTCACCCTGCAGCGCCCGGCGCCGAGCAGCGTCGACCACCGTCGGCTCGAGCACCACCGCGCCATCCGCGGTCTCGAACTCGAGCGGCACGCCATGAGGCTGGTGCTGCTGCACCCGGCGCAGAAGGCCCTCGGCGAGGACCGCGCGCCCCTTGATGCGTGCGACCGAGTCGGGCTCGTCTCGCCGGGCTTCGGACCCGACGACGTCGGATTGGGTCGAAAGTCGCACGTCGTTCTCGCCGAGCGAGGGCAGAACGTTGGAGATGTAGTCGAGGAATCGACGGTTCGGCCCGAAGACGAGCACACCGCGGTCGGCGATCGAAGGGAAGGCGTACAGCACGTATGCCGCACGGTGCAGAGCCACGATCGTCTTGCCCGTGCCGGGCCCACCGTCGACCACCATCACCCCGCGGTACGGTGACCGGACGATCTCGTCCTGCTCGGCCTGAAGCGTGGCCGCGGCTTCGTGCATCCGACCCGTTCGTGCCGTGCTCAGCGCGGAGATCAGCGGGTCATCGCCGACGAGGTCCTCACTCGTCGGCGAGGTGCCGTCGAGGATCTCGTCGCTGATATCCACCACGACGCGTCGGTCCAGGCGCAGATGCCGGCGGCGTCGCACGCCCATTGGAGACGCCATCGTCGCCGAATAGAACGGCCGTGCGGCCTCGGCGCGCCAATCGATCAGCAGCAGTTCTCCGGCCTCCGTGCGCAGGCCGATCCGGCCGATGCGCAGTGACCGGCCGCGATCGAACTCGTCGATCCGGCCGAAACACAGGGAATGCTCCGCAGCGCGCAGCCGGCGGATGTCGTCCGTCAGCTGCGCGACCTCGGCATCCTTGGCGAACCGGTCGGTTGGGTCGTCGATGGGCGAGCGCAACGCCCGATCTCGTGCGGAGAGCTTCAGGCTCACTTCCGCGTCGAGACGCCGGTACGTCGCATCCAGTGAATCCTGCTCGTGCTTGATCTGGCTTGCTCTGGCGGTCTGCTCGTTCATACCCTCGTCTTTCCTCGGCCGACGTCCACTATGGGGAGTCGATCCGGCAAAGACAACGTTGATCTTCGGAGCAGAGTGTGGCCTCGTGCAGGCGCGTACGGGCACGGGAGTCGGTGTTCGGCCGCACCGATTGCCGAGGGGCTTACCTTTGCGGCGAGCGCTCCCGCTCGGCACGCCGGGCGGCACGACGCTTGCCGATCGAGACGCCGATCATGATGGCGCCGATGGCGGCGAGCACGAAGCCGGAGGTCTGGAGCCAGCCGATCCCGCCGGTCGGAAGCCCGGTCGAAACGGCGATCGCGATCTGGTACCCGAAGCCGGCCGCGATGCCGAGCACGACGAGCACGATGCCGACCGGAAGGAGCGCTTTCACGGCTGACAGCCTACGAGGTCTGCCAGAGAGGTCGATCAGAGAGGTCGATCAGGTCGGGGCCGGTCAGAGCAAGCTCGGTCGCAGCGGGGCCGGGCACGGTGCCCGATTCCGGCCGCTATGCCGCCGCTGCAGGCAGCGCGGTCTCGATCGCGGCGATCACCTCGGGCGCGTTCGGCACGGTACGCGGCCGGAAGCGCTGCACCGAACCGTCCGGCGCGACCAGGAACTTCTCGAAGTTCCACTGCACCCGACCGGCCTTGCCAGAGGCATCCGGTGTCTTCTTCAGCTCCTGATAGAGCGGATGCGCCGACCTGCCGTTCACCTTCACGCGCTCGAACATCGGGAATGTCACGCCCCACGTGGTGGAGCAGTACGCCTTGATGGCGTCTTCGCTGCCGAGCTCCTGGAGGAACTGGTTGCTCGGGAAGCCGAGCACGGTGAATCCGCGGTCGCCGTACGTCTTCTGCAACTCCTCGAGCTGCTCGTACTGCGGCGCCAACCCGCAGCGGGAGGCGACGTTGACGACGAGCAGGGCTTTGCCGTCGAAAGCGCGCAACGATGTGGGCACGCCGTCGATGGCGGTTAGCGGAAGATCCCGGACGGACTCGGAAATGGCGGTCATGGTGGCAGCGTAGATCCGCCGCCGCGCTTCGGGGTCGAAACGCCGCTTGTCGCTACGCGTAGTACGCACGGCCGGCTCGGCACGCTCCACCGCGCGTGGCAGCATGAACCCATGGCATCGGGCTACATCGACGACTTCATCGCCTTCATTCAGGCATCTCCCTCCTCGTACCATGCAGCAGCGGAGGTCGCTCGACGCCTGGAGGCAGTGGGCTTCGCGAGGGTCGAGGAGACGGATGCCTGGCCGGCTCCAGAAATCTCCGCGGGTGGTTCCGCGCAGCGCGGCGTGTTGGTCCGCGACGGCGCGGTGGTGGCGTGGGCTGCACCCGCAAACGCCGATCCGACGACTCCGTTCCGCATCGTGGGGGCGCACACCGATTCGCCCGGCTTCAAGCTCAAGCCGAGGCCGACGACCGGTGCTGCCGGATGGCTGCAGGCCGGCGTCGAGGTGTACGGCGGTCCGCTGCTGAACTCGTGGCTGGACCGCGAGCTCGAACTCGCCGGCCGCGTCGTCACTGCCGACGGCGTGGAGCACCTGGTGCGCTCAGGTCCGATGCTGCGCATTCCGCAGCTGGCGATCCACCTCGACCGCGGCGTCAACAATGACGGCCTCGTGGTCGAGAAGCAGCGGGGCACCCAGCCGGTGTGGGGCGTCGGCGAGCCGCTGAGCGAGGATCTTCTCGCTCAGGTGGT
The DNA here is from genome assembly GCF_054777235.1 of Humibacter antri. Taxonomy (NCBI): domain Bacteria; kingdom Bacillati; phylum Actinomycetota; class Actinomycetes; order Micrococcales; family Microbacteriaceae; genus Humibacter; species Humibacter antri. The sequence goes on from NZ_BAAHAW010000014.1 coordinate 35,949, forward strand.
GGCGGGAAGCGGTGTCGAGGCATCCGACATCGCCGGCTACGACCTCGTCACTATCGACTCGCAGCCGCCGCGCACGTTCGGCCTGGACGGCAGCCTGTTCGCCTCACCCAGACTCGACAACCTCAGCTCGGTGTTCGCGGGGGTGCACGGGCTGCTGCAGGCTGCAGGCGATGGAGCCGAGCCGGCATCCGGGCACATCAGCGTGCTCGTCGCGTTCGACCACGAAGAGCTCGGCTCCGAGACGCGCTCGGGTGCGAGCGGGCCGATCCTGCACGATGTGCTCTCGCGCATCTCGCGGTCGCTCGGCGCGGGCGAGGACGAGCGGGCACGCGCGTACGCGGCGTCGTGGTGCGTGTCTGCGGATGCCGGTCACGCGGTGCACCCGAACCATCCCGAGAAGCACGATCCGGTGAATCGCCCGATCGCCGGCGGTGGCCCGCTGCTGAAGATCAACGCCAATCAGCGGTACGCGACGGATGCCCATGGTGCGGCGCTGTGGGCACGTCTGTGCGCCGCGGCCGGGGTTCCGTACCAGGAGTTCGTGTCGAACAACTCGGTGCCGTGCGGCTCGACCATCGGCCCGCTCACGGCCACGCGATTGGGCATCCGCACCGTGGACGTCGGTGTGCCCCTGTTGTCGATGCACTCCGCCCGTGAGCTGTGCCACGTTGACGATCCACGATGGCTCGCCGGCGCACTCGGTGCGTTCTTCGCCGGCGCGTAGTCGGCCGCCTCGCCGGTGGCGCGTAGTCGCCCCGCCTCACCGAATCTGGAAACGTGCGTCGCCTTCGGGCGATTCCTCGGTGACGTCGACCGACGACACCGATGCCCACGCCGGGCCGCTCCTGCACCAGTCGACCGCCGCATCGACGTCATCGCGACCGCCTTCGAACACCGCTTCCACAGCGGCGACCGGCAGGTTGCGTACCCAGCCGGTGAGGCCGCATGCGCGGGCCATCTCGGCGCAGGAGTAGCGGAAGCCGACGCCTTGCACGCGGCCGTGGATCACCACGTGCACCCGGGTGATGTCGGGCATCCGCTGCCTCCTTCGATGCGGGCGAAACCTCGTCTTGGCGCTGATCCGGCATCGCCTTAAGACCCGTTGCCGGATCGTCCTCGAAAGATAGGGCATCCGCCCGATTCGGGGTGCCTACCTTAGTCGCGAGCATCGTCTTAGACAACGACGAGAAGGACGAAGACGATGTACAACGAGGCCTTGATGAACGCCGTGAACGCCGACCGTGAGCGTCTCTACGCCGAACTCGACCGGGTGCGCAGGCAGCGGGAGATCGAGGCGGACCGGGCGGCCGAGACGGATGCCGAACTCGGCGATTCCCCACGCGGATCGCGACGTTCGCGCCGTCATGGCGCGGTCGGCGCGGCGCCCGTTCGGCACCTTGCGGCGCGGTGACGCAGCCCACGTGCGACCGCGGCTGAGTCTGTCAGTGGCCAGTGGCAGCATGGGAGGCGTGAGATCACCCGTCAGCAGCCCCGAGATGATCGGCCGAGAGGCCGATCTCGACGCGCTGCGGGCTGAGTTCCGACGCAGCGCGCGTGAGCCGCGAGCCGTCGCCATCGGCGGCGAGGCCGGCATCGGAAAGACGCGGCTGGTCACGGAGTTCCGGGGCGAAGTCGGCGACGCGCTCGTGCTGACGGGCAAGTGCGTCGACATCGGAACAGACAGCGCGCCGTATGCGCCGTTCGCCACGATCATCCGAGAGCTCGCCGCCGTGATCGGAGTAGAGGCGCTGCTGGAGGCTGCCGGGCCCGCGCGCGCCGTGCTCTCCGTCGTGCTGCCGGAACTCGCATCCGCCGACGGCATGCCGCCCCGTGCCGGAACGGAACGCCTGTACGAACTCGTGACGGTGCTCTTCGAGAACGTCGCCCGCGAACGGCGGCTCGTGCTCGTGATCGAAGACATCCACTGGGCCGATCGCTCGACCATCGAACTGTTGCGGTTCCTGGTCAGCGTGCTCGAGGGTCCAGGCATCCTCATCGTGGTCACCTACCGCAGCGACGAGGTCGTGCGTGGGCATCCGTTGCGTCCTGTGCTGCCGGAGCTCGAGCGATCACGACGTCTCACGCGTTGGGAGCTGTCACGGCTGACGCGCGACCAGGTCGCTGCGCAGGTGCGCGCGATCTCCTCGCTCGCCCGTCACCGGGACCCCGCCCCGGCTCCCCGCAGCGGACCGTCCGGTCGTACCGACGGGCTCGGTGCTGACGGGCTCGGTGCTGACGGGCTCGGTGCTGACCGACTCGGTGCTGACCGACTCGGTGCTGACGGGTTCGGCGACGCGGTGATCGACGACGCGGTGATCGACGACCTGTTCGAGCGCAGCGAGGGTGTTCCGTTCTTCGTGGAGGAGCTCGCAGGAGCCGGCCAAGGCGGCGCGGGCGGTATCGCCGGTGCGCTTCCCGAGACGCTGCGCGAGCTCTTGCTGGCACGATACGAGCGTCTTGACGAGAGCACCCAGAGCCTTCTGCGCCTGCTGGCGGTCGGGGGATCGTGCGTGCGTCACGACCTGCTCGACCTGGTCTATCCGGAGTCGCCCACCCGGTTGGATGCCGGTGTGCGGGCCGCCGTCGACGGCGGAGTGCTCCTGATCGATGACACCTGCTACGACTTCCGCCATGCCCTCGTGCGCACCGCTGTGCTGGGCGAGGTGCTGCCGGGCGAGCGCGTGCGCTATCACACCGCGTACGCTGATGCGCTCGAGTCGTTCGCCGCATCGGGTCGCCTCGTCGCTCACGAGATCTCCCAGCACCGCATGGAGGCGCACGACGCGGTGCGTGCCTTCCCCGTCACGCTCGTGGCCATGCGGGAGGCTCGGCAGTCGTACGCGTTCGCGCGGGCGGCGCGCATGGCCGAGCGCGCACTGGAACTGTGGGAGCGCGTGCCCGACGCCGAGTCGATCGCGGGAATGTCGCACACCGCCCTCACGCAAGACGGTTCGGCCGCCTGGCGCGACGCCGGCGACAGCGAGCGGGCGCTGACCCTGATTGACGCAGCGCTGGCGGAGTGCGATCCCGCCGATACCGAGCAGCACGCAGGCCTCCTCGTCGACAAGGCGAGATATCTCGATGCGCTGTCCCGTCCGGGTTCGACGCCGCTCCTCGAGGCCGCGCTCGCAGAGTTGGGGGAGGATGCCTGCTCCGACACCGCGTCCGCGGTGCTCAGCGAACTCGCGCGGCGCCTCATGCTCGAGGGGAGGTTCGACGAGGCGGTCTCCGTCGCAACGAAGGCTCTGGCCCGGGCCGAGATGGCCGGGTCGTTGTCGAGGCGATCCGTGGCATTGAACATCCGTGGTGTTTCCCGAGTCGGCCTCGGTCGCATCGAGGCTGGACTCGCCGATCTCGAGAGGGCCGGGGAGCTTGCGGCGACCCGCGACGGCGCCATGCTGCGGTACCGCGTGAACCTGTCGGATGTCATGCACCTGATCGGTCGATACGCCGAAGCCGTGCAGATCGGCAACGCCGGTGCGGAGCGTGCCAGGCAGCTCGGTGTGCAGCGCACGAGCGGTGTGATGCTGGCATCGAACACGGTGGAGCCCCTGGCAGCACTGGGACGCTGGGAAGAAGCGTTCTCGCTGCTGGAGCCCGCGCTCGCGCTGAACCCGCCGCCGGGATTCCGCGTGCACCTTCAGCGCATGAAACTGTGGCTTCTCACCTGGACGGGTGACCTGCAAGCCGCCGACGAGTTGTGGCGTACGTGGGCGCCGATGATAGGCGTACAGGGAGAGATCGAGGTGCAGTCGCGGCTGGGATCCGCCCGCGTCGAGGCGGAGCTGGCTCTGGCGCTCGGAGACGTGGAGCGCGCGTGGCGCGCGGTGAGCGTGCTGCTGCGCGACCATCGCACGATGAGCGGATACGACCTTCCGCTGCTGGTCGCCGCAGCACGCACGCTGGCGATGCTGCGATCCGGTGCCGATGCGGGCATCCTCGACCACATCGACCTCGGCACTGCCGAGTCGGGACTGCGCGAGGTTCTCGCGACGGCGCGCGATTGGCCCACCGCAGACGTGTGGGCGCCGATCTTCGAGGCGGAACTCGCCGCAGAGGGAACGGATGCCGAGGCGTGGCGCGCGGCCGTCGACGCGACCCGGATGCCCACCGCACCCATGCATCTCGAGCCGTATGCGCGGTTTCGGCTAGCGCAGGCGCTCGTGGCGTCCTCGGGCGGCTTGGCCGGAACGGCGCAGCACCGCGCTGCGGCCCACCGGGAGGAGGCGCAGCGCGAACTCGAACTGTCGCGGCAGGCGGCGGAGCGCCTCGGGTCGGGACTGCTGCTGGGCTGGGTCGACGAGTTCGCCAGGCGCGCGCGGCTCGACTCAGGTGCTGAACGTTCCTCCGATGCGGTCGTCGACCTTCCGGCACTGCGGCTCACGGACCGTGAGCGTCAGGTACTCGACCTCATAGCCCAGGGTCTCAGCAACAAGCAGATCGGCGAACGGCTCTACATCAGCACGAAGACGGCCAGCGTTCATGTCTCGGCGATCCTGCGCAAGCTCGGTGCGACCAGTCGTACTGAGGCCGTCTACCTCGCCGGCCGAGAGCCGGTGACCGCGTAGCCGACGGGTCGGCGTCGGTTCGTCTGCGGCACGAACGACGGGGCACGAACGGCAACGACACGAACGGCAACCCGACGGCCGTTCCGCTTCTCAGCGTTTGCGGGCGATGCGATCCGCACGCTGCTGCTTGGTGCGTACGTTCTCCGCACGTACTGCAGCCTGCGTCGCGCGCTCTCGCACCAGCCACTCCGGGGGAGCGGCGAGCAGGTCACGGATCTGGGCCGTGGTGAGGGCATCCGTCGCGTCGGCCCTGGCCAGCCCGCTCGTGGATACTCCGAGTTTGCGGGCGACCACCTCGCGGGGATGCGGTCCATCGCGGCGGAGATCGACCAGCCACTGAGGTGGCGCCGACTGCAGTGCGGCGAACTGCTCGCGAGTGATCGCACCGCCCCGGAACGACTCGGGCGTGGCCGGCAGATAGACGCCGAGCTTCTTGGCGGCCGTCTCCGGCTTCATCGCGCCGGGGCCCGGCTGCAGCGTCTCGCTCATCCCTCAAGGTTAGAGGCGATTGAGGGTGGGGCGCGCGAGCTTGCTCGCGGGAGCCGCCCGATTGAGTCTGTGAGCGGCGTAGCCGTGATAGAGGCGATTGAGGGTGGGGCGCGCGAGCTTGCTCGCGGGAGCCGCCCGATTGAGTCTGTGAGCGGCGTAGCCGTGATAGAGGCGAACTTGCGGTTCCGCGTGACTCGTCCGCGGGTGTGCCATCTGAGGGTGCTGAGGGCGGTGCTCCGCTGTCGCGAATTGCGGGTGTGTGCGCCGAACCCGCATTCCGCGACCGCCGAACGGGGGCACACCCGACGTGCGCTCGGCCGCTGAGGCCGGTGGCTGCTCACCACGCCGCTCGTCGCACAGCGTGCGGGTTCGGAGTCGGAACGCTTACCGGTACTGCCCGGTGCTGCGACACGGTCGCACCCGAGATCGGCAGGCCCGTGCCCTCAGCACGGGCGATTGAGTAGCGTGGTTCGCGCGAGGATCCGATGAACGGTCGAAGGAGGCATCCGTGGCAGACGAACGCGGGATGCCCTCGGAGCCCTTCCGGCTCGCGTACGTGCGCGGCGTCACGCCCGCCAAGTGGGCGCGCATTTGGAAGGAGCGGATGCGCCGCATCCCGATCGAGCTCACGCGCATCGACGAGCCGGAGCAGGTGCCGGTGCTGCGGGATGCCCGCGCTGACATGGCGCTCGTACGGCTCCCCATCGACCGCGACGGTCTGCACGCCATCCCCCTGTACGAGGAGCGCCCCGTGGTCGTCGTGCCTCAGGACCACGCCATCGCGGCTGCCGACGTGGTGACGCTGGCGGAGGTGACGGAACTCGGTGCGCCCGTGCATCCGTTCGATGCAGCCGTCGAGGAGACGCTGGCTCTCGTCGCCGCGGGCGTCGGCAGCGTCGTGCTGCCGCAGTCCGTTGCGCGACTGCACGCACGCCGCGATCTCGTGTCGCGCGGCGTGACGGATGCCGACCCGACCCGCATCGCGCTCGCCTGGCTCAGCGAGCCGCGGCCGCCACGCTCCGAGGAGCAGCAACGCCGCATTGACACTTTCGTCGGCATCGTGCGCGGCCGAACCGCGAACAGTTCGCGTCGCTGAGCACGCAACTTCACCGTGTATCGGCGGGTAGCCACCTGTGCTGGCCGCGGCTGCACGTATCGGCTGCCGGATGCCGGAGGACAGTCTCGATAGCCTGAGGGAATGAGTGCGGCCGACAGCATCGACACCGGCGGCGCCGACCGAGAGGGTGTGCGTGGCGGCGAGAACACCCGCCTCGACCAGCGGGTGCGCGGGCTCGGTTCGCCCGACGAGGTGTTCGCACGCATCGCCGAGTGGGCGGGGGAGAGCGGCCTCACGCTCTACCCCGCGCAGGAGGAGTCGCTGATCGGCATCGTCTCGGGCGCCAACGTGGTCGTGTCGACGCCGACCGGCACGGGCAAGTCGCTGATCGCCGTCGGGGCGCATGCTGCCGCGTTCGCCGACGGCCGCCGCACGTTCTACACGGCGCCGATCAAAGCACTCGTCTCCGAGAAGTTCTTCGCCCTGGCCGACACGTTCGGCGCAGAGAACGTCGGCATGATGACCGGTGACTCGCAGGTGAACGCCGATGCGCCGGTCATCTGCTGCACGGCGGAGATCCTGGCGAACCTCGCCCTGCGGCTCGGCCCGGATGCCCCGGTCGACCAGGTCGTGATGGACGAGTTCCACTTCTACGCCGACCCGGAGCGTGGATGGGCGTGGCAGGTGCCGTTGCTCATTCTGGAGCGCGCACAGTTCGTGCTGATGAGCGCGACCCTGGGCGACGTGAGCGGCATCTCGGACGACCTGTCCCGGCGCACCGGGCGCGAGACGATCGCCGTCACAGGCGTGGAGCGTCCTGTCCCGCTGGACTATTCGTACGCGCTGACGCCCGTGCACGAGACGATCCAGGAGCTGCTGGATGCCGGCAAGGCGCCCGTCTATGTGGTGCACTTCTCGCAGAAGGACGCGCTCGAGCGGGCGCAGGCGCTGGCCGGGGCATCCGTAGCCAGCCGGGAGCAGCGGGATGCGATAGCCGAGGTGATCGGAGGATTCCGGTTCGCCGCGGGGTTCGGTCAGAGCCTGTCCCGCCTGCTGCGGCTCGGAATCGGCGTGCACCACGCCGGCATGCTGCCGAAGTACCGCAGGCTTGTCGAACAGCTCGCCCAGCGCGGCCTGCTCCGCGTCGTGTGCGGAACGGACACGCTGGGAGTGGGCATCAACGTGCCGATCCGCAGTGTTCTGCTGACCGCGCTCACCAAGTTCGATGGCACGAAGATGCGGCAGCTCACCGCGCGCGAGTTCCATCAGATCGCCGGACGCGCCGGTCGTGCCGGGTACGACACCGCAGGAACAGTCGTCGCACAGGCACCGGAGCACGACATCGAGAACGCGCGGGCCGTCGCGAAGGCGGGCGACGATCCGAAGAAGAAGCGAAAGATCGTGCGCAAGAGGGCTCCGGAGGGCTTTGTGTCGTGGGGTGAACCGTCGTTCCGGCGGCTCATCGACGCCGAGCCCGAGACGCTCACTCCTCACCTGCAGATCACCAGCGCGATGATCGTCAACGTCATCGGGCGCGGTGGCGACGTGTTCGGCAATGTGCGGTCCCTCGTGTTCGAGAACCACGAACCGAGGAAGCGCCAGCTCGAGCTCGCCCGCCGGGCGCTCGGTATCTACCGCACCCTGGTCACGGCGGGCGTCGTCGAGAAGGATGCCGACGGCGTTCCGCGCCTCACGGTCGATCTGCAGCCGAACTTCGCGCTCAACCAGCCGCTCTCGCCGTTCGCGCTCGCCGCGTTCGAGCTGTTCGATCCCGACGAAGACGATGTGGCCCACGTCGACTCGTCGACCGTCGCCAACGTAGCTGCCGGCGCGCTGGGGTCGTCGCAGCGACGGCCAGCAGCGCCTTCGCTCCCCGCTCCGCGCCATGTCGGCACCGGCGACTACGCCCTCGACATCGTCTCGGTCGTGGAGTCGACGCTCGACGACCCGCGCCCGGTTCTTCTCGCCCAGCAGCACCTCGCTCGCGGCGAGGCGATCGGGGCGATGAAGGCGGAGGGTATCGAGTACGACGAACGCATGGAGCTTCTGGAGGAGGTGACGTGGCCGAAGCCGTTGGAGGGCATCCTTCGGCAGTCGTTCGAGTTGTACAGCGCGAGCCAGCCGTGGGTTCGCGACTTCGAGCTCAGTCCGAAGTCTGTCGTGCGCGACCTGTACGAGCGGGCGATGACGTTCGCGGAGTTCGTCTCGTTCTACAATCTCGCCCGCAGTGAAGGCGTGGTGCTGCGCTACCTCTCCGACGCGTTTCGGGCGCTGCGTCAGACGGTGCCCGACAAAGCTGCGAACGACGAGCTCCGCGACCTGATCGAATGGCTCGGCGAACTGGTGCGCCAGGTGGACTCCAGCCTGCTCGACGAGTGGGCCACGTTGCAGGCGGCGGAACAGATCTCGGTGCATCCGGATGCCGCGCGGCACGGCGACGACGCGGTCGTGCCGCCCGCTCCGCGCACGATCACCTCGAACCGCCGTGCGTTCCTGGTGATGGTGCGCAACGAGCTGTTCCGCCGCGTGCAGTGGGCGGCGCTGGACCGTGCGGACAAACTCGGCGAGCTCGACCCGGACTTCGGAGAGGATGCCTGGGCGAACGCCCTCGACGCCTATTACGCCGAGCACGACTCGATCGGTACCGACGCGAGTGCCCGGAGCGCGTCGATGCTCATCGTGGGGGAGGCGGATGCGGCAGCCCACGGTGACGGGCCGGGCCGGGTCTGGCACGTGCGGCAGATCCTGGCCGACCCGGCAGGTGATCACGACTGGGGGATCGCTGCCGAGGTGGACCTCGACGCCTCGGACGCGGAGGGCACCGCCGAGTTGCGGGTCATTGCGGTCGACCGGCTGTAGTGATTTTCGCGAGCATGTTTTCAGGCTGCGCAATGGCTCTGCGAGGCTTTGCGGCCGCGAACCGCGCCGTCAGCCTGATTTGTGCAGGGCCGTGTGTGTGGGAACGCGGCTACGCCGTGGCGACGAGGGGAGTCGAGGCGTCGGCGGCCCACTCGTTGAGCGAGCCGTCGTACACGGCCACGTCGTCTCGCCCGAGCACGGCGAGCGCCAGCGCGTCGGCGCTCGCCGCCACGCCGCCCGCACAGTACGCGACGACCGGGTTCGAGGAAGCCATGGCATCCGCGAGAACCGTGCGCAGGGCGTCGTCGGGAAGCATGGCGTTCGTCTTCCGGTCGACCAGCCGCGATGCCGGAGCGCTGAAGCTGCCCGGGATGTGTCCGAGCCGGGGCCGGTGGCCGGCCTCACCGGTGAACTCGCGCGGCGGCAGGCCGCAGATCAGCGTGGCCGGCTGTGCGCCGGAAACGGCGCGCAGCACTCGCTGCTTGTCGGCCCAGTAGCCGTTCGCATCCGAGACGCCCGGCTCGAGTGAGTAGACCGCGGCGGCATGAGGTGTCACATGCCCGACCTCGAGCGATCGTTCCTCCGCAGACCACTTGCGCAGTCCGCCGTCGAGCACCGCAACACGGTCGTGCCCGAACGAACGGAACAGCCACCACAGCCGCGCCGCCCACTGGCCGACCGAGTCGTCGTACACCACTACGAACGTGCCGGTGTCGATGCCGAGCGCCGCCGCGGCGCGGGCGAAACGGTCGGCATCCGGACGGGCGAAGCCGAACGCCCCGTCCGGGTCGCTGAACTCCTCGAGCAGGTCGGCGAAGACCGCGCCGGGCACGTGCCCGCCGACCAGGTACTGCTCGTGGCCGGTGACGTAGGCCGGATGCCCGTCGAAGCCCTGCACCTGTACGACCGTCGCGTCGATGACGACGAGCCTTTCCTCGCCGCCGCCCCCCGGCGCTCCGGCATCAAGCAGGCCGGCGAGTTCGCCTGTCGAGACGAGGTGGCGTCTAGCCGTGGTCCACTCCGTTGTCCGCTCCGTGGCGGTGTGGCGCTGCGACGATCCGGGCGTAGGAAGGGGCACGGAGATATCGGTCACCCGTTCACGCTAGGTTCCGGAAGCGGTGTCCCGCTCCTGCGGTGAAACACGGCGTAACGCCGGCCCCTGCCGTGCGATGCGGAGCGTGCGCACCTCGAACGGTGAGAGTCGCAGCGTCGCTCCGGTGCGGGCATCCGCAAGCTCGTCCTCGATCACCGACACTTCTCGCACCCCGAGGTGCGGGAAGTTCACGCTCAGCTCGCCCCGTGCCCGGCGACCGAGCGCCTCGTACACGCGCACGACGACGTCGCCGGAGCGGTCGTCCGCGGCCTTCACGCTCGAGACCACGATCCCTTCGCCGGACACCGAGACCAGGGGCTCGACGGCGTGCGCTCCGCGGATCACGGTCGACGGCGCATTCAGGGCGATGCCCGCGGCGGTGGCCATGGCGGGGTCGGCGCCGACGACGAGACCGACCGTGATGACGTGCTGGCCGTGATCCGTGTCGGGGTCGGGGAATCGGGGCGCCCGCAGCAGCGAGAGGCGCACGGTGGTCGTGACCCCCTCGAGCTCGGTGGAGTCGCGGGTGGTGTCGTATCCGTAGATCGAGTCGTTCACGAGCGCCACGCCGAAGCCGGGCTCGCGCACGAGCACGAAGCGGTGCATCGAGGTCTCGAACTTCGCAGCCTCCCAGCTCGTGTTCATGTGGGTGGCGCGCGCCTGATAGCCGAACTGGGTCTCCGCCTCGGTCGCGGTCGCCATGACGTCGAGCGGGAACGCGAGTTTCAAGAGCTTCTCGGTCTCGTGCCAGTCGACCGCGTTGCGCAGCAGCACGGTGCGCGTTCCGGGTGCCAGCGAGATCGTCTGCACGAGCCGGGAATGCGAGAACGACCGTGCCACGACGATGCGCGCCACTCCGTTCTTGACGCCGTATGTGATCGAGTCGAGGCCGGTGAGGTCGTCCACCCGGTTGCGGTAGAACCTGTCGATGTCCCAGGCGTCCCACATGTTGGGGAAGTCCTGGTGCAGCTGGAACAGGTTCGCCGGACGGTCTCGCGGAATCGCCTCGCGCCCGGTCGCCAGGTCGATGGCCGAGACTATGAGGCCGTCCGGCGAGACGAGGATCGACACGAGGTCGTTCTCCAGCCGGTGGCCGCCGTGCTCTTCGGTGACGGATGCCTGCGCATCCGCCGGCACGGCCTCCGCGGCTCCGAGGGCGACGGGTCCGTCGTCAGACGGAGCAGAGCCGCACGCCACGGGTGTGAACACGAGGTCGAGGTCGCCTTCGCCCGCCAAAGCCAGCCGCGCCCCCTCTGCGATCCGTCGCGCGCGCTCCGCGACGTCGCGGAGCGCGCCGACGGCCTCTCGATGAACCCACGCGATGGAGGTTCCGGGCAGGATGTCGTGGAACTGGTGCAGCAGCAGCAATTTCCACAGCCGGTCGAGTTCGTCGTGCGGGTAGGCGGCTCCCTCGCGCACGGCGGCCGTAGTCGCCCACAGTTCCGCCTCGAGCATCGCTTGTTCTGCGCGTCGGTTGCCCGCCTTCGTGCCGTGCTGGCTGGTCAGCGTGCCCCTGTGCAGTTCGAGGTACAGCTCGCCTACCCACACCGCCGGAGAAGGCAACTCCGCCTTCGCGTTCTCGAAGAAGGCATCCGGATGCTTCCACTCGACGCGAGCGCTGCCCTCCAGATCCGCAAGGCGGGCGGCCCGCCCGATCATCTCGCGCGTGGTGCCACCTCCGCCGTCGCCCCAGCCGACCGGAGCGATGGACGTGCCCGCGACGCGGCTCTCCCGGAACTGCCTGCTCGCCTTCGCTGCTTCGGACCCGGAAAGCTGCGAGTTGTAGGTGTCCATCGGCGGGAAGTGCGTGAACATGCGCGAGCCGTCGATGCCCTCCCAGAGGAACGTGTGGTGCGGAAAGACGTTCTGCTGATTCCACGAGATCTTCTGCGTGAAGAACCACTCGAATCCGGCCCGGCGCATGAGCTGCGGAAGCGCGGGCGAGTATCCGAAGCTGTCCGGCAGCCACACGCCGCGGCTGCGCACGCCGAACTCGCGCTCGAAGAAGCGCTGTCCGTATGCGAACTGGCGCACGAGCGACTCGCCCGTCGGCATCACGGTGTCGGACTCCACCCACATTCCGCCCAGCGGCAGGAAGCGGCCGGCGGCGACGGCGGCGCGCACGCGTTCGAAGACCTCGGGGCGATGCACCTTGAGCCACTCGTACTGCTGCGCGCTCGACATGCCGTAGAGAACGTCCGGCTGCTCGTCGATGAGGGTGGTCATCGACGAGGCCGTGCGAGCGACCTTGCGGATCGTCTCGCGCAGCGGCCAGAGCCAGGCCGAGTCGATGTGGGCGTGGCCGACCGCGGCGATGCGGTGTGCACTGGCTTCGGCGGGCGATGCGAGCACGTCGGCCAGAGACGCCCGCGCGGATCCGGCTGTCTCTGCCACGGCCTGCAGGTCGAGTGCGTCGAGCGCGTCGTCGAGCGCCTGCAGGATGCGCATGCGTCGCGGCGAGTGCTCCGGCAACTCCGCCTGCAGCTCCAGCAACACGTCGAGATCGAGCGCAAGCTCGAACACCTCTGGTTCGAAGACCGCGAGGTCCATGCGGCGAACACGGTACAGCGGTTCCTTCGACGCCGTCAGGATGTCGCCCTCCTGCGTCGGCAGGAACGGGTGGTAATCGAGCAGAACCGGGTTCGACGCCGCCTCGAGGTACAGCTCGACGCGTTCTCCGCCTTCGGCCGGCTCGGCGATCGGCGCCCACTGGTTTCGCGGGTTGAGGCTCTTCACGGGAACACCGTCGGGCAGGTAGACCAGCGCCTCGCACTGAAAGCCGGTCATGTTCACGTCGAATCCGAGGTCGATGAGCGCCTCGACCCGCTTGCCCGCCCAGCGTTGCGGAACCTCGCCCTCCACCCGGAACCAGGTGGTGCCCCAGGCCGGTCCCCACGGCGTGCCGACGGAGTACGGCTCGTAGTCCAGTCTCAGGCCGTCTAAGGGCGGAATCGGCTCGCCGGGAAGGGCGTTCGCGCCGATGGTCAGCGGCACGGCGTCGGAGTGGATGGCGGGAACGACGCGCTCGGTCAGCACACGCTTCACGCGGCCGACCGTCAGTGCGATATCTTCGTGCATAGGATCCTCGTCGAGGCGGAATCAGAGTACTGATAAGAAGCGAACTAAAGCGTTATAGTAGGGTAACAGCCCATGGCAGCTCGCAATCGCGTGACCATCTCCGACATCGCGCGCATCGCCGGCGTCTCACCGGGAGCGGTGTCGTTCGCGCTCAACGGCCGGCCGGGCGTGAGCCAGGAGACGCGGGAGCGCATCATCCGGGTGGCCGCGGAGAACCACTGGCGCCCCAGCCAGGCGGCCAGGGTGCTCAGCGGAGCGCGCGTCGGCGTCGTGGGGCTCGTGATCGAACGCCCGGCCCGTTCTCTGGGCGCCGAGGCGTTCTTCGCCGACCTCATCTCCGGCATCCAGTCCGGACTGAGCATCGCGGATGCCTCGATGCAGATGCGCGTCGTGCGCGGCACCGAGGGCGAGATCGAGACGTATCGAGCATGGAGCGCATCGCATCAGGTCGACGGTGTGATCGTCATCGACCCGCGCGACGACGACCCGCGGCTGGAGGCGCTCAATGAGCTGGGCCTGCCTGCGGTGGTGATCGGCAGCGGACCCGTCGAGTTGAGCGGGCATACCACGGTATGGATGGATGACGAGCAGGCCGCCCACACGCTCTTCGACTACATCGTCGCGCTCGGACACCGCGACATCGCCTACATCACGGGCCCGGCCGAGTTTCAGCACACCCGGCTCCGGGCCGCCACGCTGGATGGTCTGCGTGAGCGCGGGGTGACCACTCAGGTGCACGTGACCGACTTCACCCCGGCAGCGGCGGCATCCGCCACCCGTAGCGTGCTCAGCTCGACCCACCGGGCGACCGCTGTGGTGTACGACAACGAGGTGATGGCGATCTCGGGCCTGCGCGTTACCCAGGAGATGGGCATCCAGGTGCCGTCGAACATCTCGGTCGCCTCGTTCGACGACTCGATCATCTCCGAGCTCATGCACCCCTCGATCACGAGCCTGACCAGGGATACGTTCGACCTCGGTGAGCGCGCCGCCACGCGTCTGCTCGCCCAGCTGGACAGCGACGACCCGCTGCCCAGCGTGCCAGGGCCGACTCCCACGCTCACCGTGCGCGAGAGCACCGCGCCGCCGCGCTGACCCGCCGCCGCCGCGGCCGCCGCCGCCCACCCCGCCCCGCCGCCGCCCCACCCCGCCCCTCCCCGCCCCGCCGCCGCCCCACCCCGCCCCTCCCCGCCGCCACGTTCATCCGCCGCACTTTGCTGCGATCCCTGTGAATTCACGACATTGTGGTGCGGATGACGCCGGGCTCCGAAGCGTCACGCGCCGGGCTGTGGAGAGTGGGCACGAACAATCTGCCCGGGCGGGCACAGTGAACGGATGCCCCGCGCACCGCTACCCCGCAGCCTCGGCTCGGAGTTCTCCGTCACCCTCGCGGCGTCAGAGGGCGTCACACCCGCACGACTGCGGGCGGGCGACCTCGACGCGCCGTTCTTCGGAGTGCGCGCGGTTCCGCGAACGGATCGAGTCGCCGACGGAGCAGCTGTTGGCGCGAGAGCCAACGAACGACGGATCCTCGCACTGGCTCGCGCCCGTGCGTCGAGGATGACGGAGCACGAGTTCTTCAGCCACGTGACGGCCGCAGTGCTCTGGGGTGCACCACTCCCTCCGTACGTTGTGGAATCGGGGCCCATTCACGTGAGCGTGTACTCCCCACGGCGTGCACCGCGTGGCCGCGGCGTGATCGGCCACGAGGTCGCGCCGTCGATGGCCGGCGTGCGGGTGCTGGAATCGCCGATCGCTGCGCGCATCACCGACCCCGCGACGACGTGGGCGATGCTGGGCGGCATCGTCGCGCATCCGTACGACCTCGTCGCCGTCGCGGATGCGTTCGTGCGCATCCAGCGCCGGCCCGGCGGGATCGGACCTCGGCCTCGCGCTCCGCTGGCGACACTGGACGAGCTGACCCACGCGATGCGGTGCGGACGACGGGCCGGAGCACTCGTGCTGCGGGACGCGCTGCCCCGAATACGCACCGGATCGTCATCGCGGACCGAGACCTGGACCCGGCTCGTGCTCGTCGACGCCGGGCTGCCGGAGCCCGAGCTCGATGTCGACGTCTACGACGAGCACGGGCGCTTCGTGGCGTGCGTGGACATGGCGTATCCCCTGCAGAAGATCGCCATCGAGTACGACGGAAGTCAGCACCGAACCGACGCAGCGCAGTGGGAGAGCGACGTCGATCGAATCGACCGACTGGCGGCGTGCGGATGGCGGGTCATCCGGGTGACCCGCCGACTCCTGTTCGTGCACCCGCAGGAACTGGTGCGCCGCGTGCGTCGAGAGCTCGACGCCCGCCGCTGACGCCGCGTTCCCAGCGGAGGCACCGCGTTCATCCGTCGAGTTTTGCGGCGGAAGCGCAGATTCCACGACGAAATGCGACGGATGAACGGGGTGGCGTCGGAGGGTGGCGTCGGAGGGCGGGGTCGGAGGGCGGCGTAGGGCGGCGCATGGCGCGAATCTCCGGCGATAGGCGACTACCGCCAGGGGCTCGGGTCCCAGTGGAAGCCGCGCGCCCATGTCATGAGCTCGTCATCGAGCTCGGCGGCGAGCTGCGGATGCTCGTGGGCGCGGTCGGTCGTCTCGCCCGGGTCGTCGGCGAGGTTGACGAGCATGCGGTCCCGAACGAACCCACCGCCGAGGTGTTCGCGGGGCGAGAGCACGAGCTTCCAGTCGCCGCGTCGCACGGCCAGCTGCGGGCCGTACTCCCAGAAGAGGGAGCGCTCAGCAGCGCCGTCGCCGTTCACGGTGCGAGAGACGGAGGCCGACCCGTGCGGCACCTCGGCCCGGGTGAGAAGCGGCATCAGGTCTCTGCCGTCGATGTCGCCGGGCGGTTCGGCGTCGCATGCCGCCATCACGGTCGGAAGGAGGTCCATCATCGCAGCGGGATCGTCGACGTCGCCGCGCGCGCGGATGCCCGCAGGCCACGACAGGATCGCAGGCACCCGGATACCCCCCTCGAAGAGCGAGCCTTTGCGACCGCGCAGGCCGCCGGTCGAACCGCCCTGGTAGCTGATCTCCTCGCCGTTCAGCCAGTTGCGCGTCTCGGTGGACGGGCCGTTGTCGGACGAGAAGAACACGATCGTGTCGTCGTCGAGTCCGCGGGCCTCGAGGGCGTCGAGGATGCGTCCTACGCCGTCGTCCATCGCCGAGACCATCGCCGCCATGATGCGGCGGTCGTCGGGCAGCTCATGGAACCGGTCCACATACTCCCTGGGTGCATGCATCGGATAGTGCGGCGCGTTGAACGGCACGTAGCACAGGAACGGCCGCCCGGCGTTCTCCTCGATGAACTCGACCGCCTTCTCGGCGATCACCTCGGTGAGGTAGCGCCCGTTGTCCCACACCTCGCGTCGCCCGTCCCACAGGTCGTGAACGGGGTCGACGCCCTGACCCCAGTAGAAGATGTGCGAGTAGTAGTCGACGCATCCCGCACGGAAGCCGAAGTGCCGGTCGAAGCCGCGGTCGAGAGGCGTGAAGCCGTCGGCGACGCCGAGGTGCCACTTGCCGAAGATGCCGGTGGCATAGCCGCGCGCCTTCAGCAGCGAGGCCAGCGTCTCCTGCTGCGGCAGGCCCGTCGTGCCTCGTTTGCCGCCGAGGATCTCCTGCACTCCTGCGTGCACCGGATGCTTCCCCGTGAGCAGAGCCGCCCGCGACGGTGAGCACACGGGCGAGTTCGAATACCAGTTGGTCAGCCGCACGCCGCGTGCCGCGAGACGGTCGAGGTGCGGCGTACGGATGTCTGTGCTGCCGAAGCAGCCCACGTCGCCGTATCCGAGATCGTCGGCGTAGACGATGACGATGTTCGGGGTGCCGTTCATGAAGGCTCGTGTGACGGGGTCGGCCCCGGAGTGACCGTGTTCACGGAGGAGTACGCGCCGACGAAGGAGGACTTCAGGTCGGGGCGGACGAGCTCCGTGATGCCACGGGAGGCGAGCGCGACCGCGTCCGCGGCATCCGTGCTCGTGACGAAACAGGGGTCGACGCCCGCTTCGCACAGATCCACCCAGGCCTGGAAGACCGCTCCGCCCGGGCTCAGGGCGGAGCGGCTGACCGGCACTTCGTTCGCATCGACGTCGATCACGATCGCGGTCGAACGGGCGATGTGAAGCCGGGTCTCACGCAACTCGGCTGCGAGCTCGGCGAAGCGCAAGCCGGCCGGCTTCGCGGCCCCGGTCTGATCGATGAGCCCCAGCGTGTACTCCAGCTCGGGAAAGTCGGCCAGCTCACGGCTCACATCGTGGGAGCACCACCACGTGATGCCCCACAGCCCTTCGGTGCGTGCGGCCGAACGCACCGTGGCCTCCACGAACCCGGGCACCTCGGCCTCCGTCAAGCAGTTCGACGGCGCCCCGACCTCTTGCAGCCAGATGCGGCGGCCGGGGTCGGTCTGGAACGCGCGGGAGAGCTCGATGAGG
Organism: Humibacter antri; assembly: GCF_054777235.1. Taxonomy (NCBI): domain Bacteria; kingdom Bacillati; phylum Actinomycetota; class Actinomycetes; order Micrococcales; family Microbacteriaceae; genus Humibacter; species Humibacter antri. The sequence continues at coordinate 53,526 of NZ_BAAHAW010000014.1, forward strand.
TATTCGGCGTGCCGGGAGGAAGCGGTCGAGACGCCGCCGTACCGCTGCGCCGTGCCGTTGAAGATCCACGAGTGCACGGTCGTCATCGCACCGAACCGGGAGGCATGCGCCGGAGTGAACGGATGCCCGTCCAAGTACCAGACGGCGTCGTACTCGCTGTGCACGTGCTGTCGCTGCGGTGCGACCTGTGCCGCGGCATCCAACAGGCCGGTCAGCCACGCCTGCGCCTGCTCTGCATGGATCGGCCAAGGCGAGGGGTGCGGCCGGTCCGAGAACTGGTTGACCTCGTTGCCGAGCGTGAGGCCGAGGAAGTTGGGTGCATCAGCCAGACGGGAGCCGAGCGCGCGCACGAGCTCGATCTGCGCATCCACCGCCTGCGGGTCGCTGAACATGTTGCGGTCATGCCACGTCGCCAGCCATGCCGGAATGAAGTCGAAGCTCGAGAGATGTCCCTGAATGACATCCACACCGGCATCCAGTCCGAACTCCGCCGCGATGTCGACCACCGTGCGAACGTCGTCCAGTGCGCCCGCCCTGATCAGGGTGCGATTGGGCTGCAGCAGCGGCCAGAGCGGGAAGACGCGCACGTGATCGAGCCCGAGGCCGGCGATCTGTGCGAAGTCGCGACGCACGTCGTCGGGCTTCAGCGCGAGCCAGGAGTGCATCCATTGCCGCGACGGCGTGTAGTTCACGCCGAAACGGAGCGGCGCCGGGGTCGGGTCGGGGGCTGATGGATGCTCGGTCATCTGCTGCGTCCTTCGGGTACGGGCTGGCGGGGGTGCGGCCGGTCGCCGAGCTGAAGCTGCAGATCCCACAGTTTCAGCTCCAGTTCACGCCGGACGTCCGCGTACGCGGCATCCAGGTGCACACTCCTCAATTCGTGCGGATCGTTCGCCAGATCGAACAGCTCCCACTCCGGGGGGTACGTGACGTTCGAGGCGTTCGGCAGGCCCATCCCGTCGGCGTAGTAGTAGATGAGCTTGAAGCGGTCGGTGCGAATGCCGTAGTGCGCCCACACGTGGTGCATGTGGTCGTCGTGCTCGTAGAACCGGTAATAGTGCGCGTCGCGCACCGGGGTGACGTTCTCGTCGGTGACGAGCGGCAGCAGGCTCGCGCCCTGCATCCGGGGCGGCGCCGGCACGCCGGCCGCGTCGAGGATCGTCTGGGCGATGTCCACGTTCGACACCAACGCGTCGGTGGCCCGGCCGGGTGCGATGCGAGCCGGATAGCTCATGATCAGAGGCATCCTGAGCGATTCCTCGTACATGAAGCGCTTGTCGAACCAGCCGTGTTCGCCGAGGTAGAAGCCCTGATCGGAGCCGTAGATCGTGAGGGTGTCGTGCCATTGGCCCCATGACTTCAGCGTGTCCACGATGCGTGCGACGCCCTCGTCGACCGTCTCGACGCAGCGCAGGTAGTCCTGCATGTAGCGCTGGTACTTCCAGACCGCGCGCTCCTCGTAGTCGAGTTCGGCCGGCGGCTCCTCCTTGAGGTCGATGTCGGTGAGGTAGTCGGCGATGCGCATCGTGGCGTGGTGCGCCGGGGTGCCGCGGCCGGTGTAGTCGTCGTCGAAGGTGTCGGGCAGCGGAACGGGAGCAGCAGAGACTCCGTCGTACTTGGGGTGCGGCTCCCACGGCCGGTGCGGGGCCTTGTGCCAGATCAGCACGCAGTACGGCTGATCGGCCTGCTCGGCCATCCACGCCAGAGCGCGGTCGGTGATGATGTCGGTGACGTACCCGGGGAAGCGCACACGGCCATCCGCCGTCAGGAACTCCGGATCGTGGTACTCGCCCTGATCGGGGAGCACCTCCCAGTGATCGAAGCCGCGTGGGTCGTGGCCATCGCCGTGCCCGAGGTGCCACTTGCCGAAGACCGCGGTGCGGTATCCGGCCGCCTGAAGCGCTGTCGCGAACGTCTCGTGGTCGTTCGTGAGGTGTGTGGCCAGCGTCGTGACGCCGCTGGAGTGACTGTACGTTCCGGTGAGGATGGCCGCGCGGCTCGGTGTGCACAGTGCGTTCTCCACCAACGCCGTATCGAAGCGCACCCCCTCCCGGGCGATCGTGTCGATGCCCGGTGTGGTGTTCACCACCGACCCGTATGAGCCGATCGCGTTCGCCGCATGGTCGTCGGTGAGCACGAAGACGATGTTCGGCCGTCTGGCTGTGTTCGCCACCTGTGGCTCCTCGCTGCGGCCGTCGTGGCCGCGTCTCAGCTCTACTGCACTAATCCGATTTAGGTACCGAACGCGATTTCAACGAGGTCGAAGGCGCGCGTTCGGGTTGAGTCGACGGGGATGCGCGGGACTCGGAAGGTCTTTTGCGCATTCGGTCGTCTATGACATACTGACGCCACACTATATCGGTTTAGTGCTTGGTGGATGCGACACCGCAAGCAGGCGGGATCCGCGTGCGAACGCGATCGCGTTGCGCTCGCCGGGCGCTTCAAAGGAGAAGCCCATGAAGGTTCGTCTTACCCTTGCCGTCGCCGTCGCGGCGGTGACCGGAGTCGCGCTCGCCGGATGCACCGGAGCACCGGCCGCCGGATCTGCACAGGGATCCGGAAGCGGGAAGGTCGAGGGGACGATCACATTCCAGACCTGGTCGCTGAAGAACGACAAGTTCACGCCGTACTTCCAGTCGGCGATCTCGTCGTTCGAGAAGAAGTATCCGAAGGTGACGGTCAAGTGGGTCGATCAGCCCGCGAACAACTACGAAGACAAGGTTCTGCAGCAGGCGGAGTCGGGAGACCTGCCCGACGTGATCAACCTTCCGCCGGACATGGCGTATTCGCTCGCCAAGAGCAAGCAGCTCGCCGACCTGACGAAGGTGGACGCCAGTGCCCTCGGCGACTACGTGAAGGGCGGCGTCGGCGCCTATACATACGACGGCATGTCGGGCTCGTACGGGCTGCCCTGGTACCTCGGAACCGAACTGAACTACTGGAATGCCGACCTGCTCAAGAAGGCCGGCATCAGCGAAGCGCCGAAGACATTCGACGAGATGGCCGGCGATGCCAAGACGTTGATCCAGAAGACGGGGGTGCCGATGATCTCGTCGATCCCTGGGCCCACCTATCTGCTCTCGGTCGCGGGCGACGATCCCACGGTCGTCAAGGGTGACAAGTGCGTCATCGACACACCCGGGACGGAGAAGCTGGTTCAGACGTACGCGGATCTCAACAAGGCTGGAGCGGTCAGTGCCGCCGCGCTGTCCGGAGGCGCGACCGCGAACACGAACGTCAACGACTTCTACACCGGCAAGGTCGCCTGGACGACCGGGACACCGAACTATCCGTCGAACGTGCAGATCAACGCGCCGACGATGCTGTCGTCAGTCACGGCGACGAACGATTTCGGCACGCCTCCGCTGTTCGTGCAAGGGATCAGCGTCTCCTCGCACTCGAAGCAGACGGCAGCAGCTGTCGCGTTCGCGAACTACATCACGAACAACGAGAACCAGGTCGCCTTCGTGAAGCTCGCCGCCGGGTTCTATCCGGGCACCAAGGCGGCCAACGCCGACCCGTCGTCGTTCGCGGCCAAAACCGACAACGAGCCGCTGAACGCGGCGATGAAGCTCGGTGCGGCCGAGATGGACAAGGCGAAGGCGCTGGGCGCCCCGACCTGGACGACGAACATGAACACCTACGCCGTGCAGCATCTGCTCCTGGCGGTCCAGGGCAAGAGCACCCCCAAGCAGGCGCTGCAGGCCTCGGCCGCCTACTGCGAGCAGAACCTCCAGAAGTGATGGCGCGCGAGCGAGCGTGAGGAGATCCTCGTGAGACAACAGCGGTGGTTCACGCCGTACCTGCTGGTGGCGCCCGCACTGATCTGGGTGCTGGTCTTCGCCATCTGGCCGTTCCTGAACACTGTGGTGCTGGCGTTCACCGACGCGAGGCCCCTTCAGCCGGTGACCTTCACCGGACTGGACAACTTCGTGCGGCTGTTCCAGGATGACCGGTTCATCTACTCGCTCACGACATCCCTCGTGTATGTCGCGGTGTGCGTGCCGGTTCTGACGTTCCTGCCGCTGTTGCTCGCGCTGCTGGTGAACGGCAAGTTCCCCGGGCTGGGGTTCTTCCGTACGACGTTCTATTTTCCGGTGATCGCCTCGGCGGTCGTGGTGGCGATCGTGTGGCAGTTCCTCTTCTCGGGAAGCGGCACGATCAACTCGGCGCTGCAGTTCTTCGGCCTCGCCGATCGTCCCATCCAGTTCCTGTCGGACCGATGGCTGCTGATCTTCTGCGCCATCGGTCTGACGGTCTGGAAGGGCCTTGGCTATTACATGGTCGTGTACCTCGCCGCGCTCACCGGCGTCTCGCGAGAACTGCACGAGGCCGCGGCGGTGGACAGGGCCGGCGCCTGGCGCCGGTTCTGGGCGGTGACGGTGCCGGGTGTGCGCGGCGGAATGCTTCTCATCTCGGTGCTGATCTGCGTCTCTGCGATGCGTGTGTTCACCGAGCTCTACGTGCTCTCCAACGGCACAGGAGGCCCGGGCGGCCAGGCGATGAGCATGGTCATGCTGATCCAGCAGATGGGTGAGGGGCTCAACGGCCAGATCGGCTACGCGTCGGCGATCTCGATCGTGCTGTTCCTGCTCACGCTGGTACCGCTTGTCGTGGTGGGTCTGGCGAACAACGGCGACCAGCTCAGGGAGATGCTCACGAACCGGCGTATCGACCGAGCGACCCGCCGGGCCGGCCGGCAGCTGAGGGCACGATCGAAGGCACAGGCGAAGGCGGTGACGGGATGAGCATGTCGACGAGCACGTTGCAGGCGAAGACCGACGTGGAGTCGCGACGCCGGCCACCGCGCAAGCCGCCTCGGGAACGGCCGTTTCGCACGCGCGGCTCCGCAGACATCCTGAAGCCGTCGCTTAGGGGACTGATCGGCAAGTACGTGCTGCTGGTGATCATCCTCGTCATCATGGTGTTCCCGTTCTTGTGGCAGCTCTCGACATCGTTCAAGGGCGTGAGTGAGAACATCTACAACTTTCCGCCGAATCTGATTCCCCCCGAGCCGACGTTCGCCAACTACGCCCAGGTGTTCCGCACCATCCCGGTGCTCAGTTACGCCTGGCACTCGCTGCTCATCGGCGTCGGCACCGTGGTGTTCAACGCGGTCTTCTGCACGCTGGGCGGCTATGCGCTCGGATGCCTGAAGTTCCGGTTCAAAGGCGTCATCATGGCGCTTTTCTTCGCGACCCTGCTGCTGCCCGGCGAGGTCACGCTGACCAGCAATTTCCTCACGATCAAGTCGCTGGGACTCGCCAATACGCTGACGGGCGTGTTCCTGCCCGGCGCGATCAGCGCGACGAACGTGCTGCTGATGGCCGCGGCATGCAGGCTGATTCCGAAGGAGACTCTGGAGGCCGCGACGATCGACGGCGCGAACACGTTCCAGCGGCTCTACCGCATAGTGTGGCCGAACATCCGCGGCATGGTTTCGGTGGTCGCGCTGTTCGCCTTCATCGGTGCGTGGGACGACTTCCTCTGGCCGCTCTATGTGCTCTCCGATCCGGCGAAGTACACACTGACGGTCGGCATGCAGTATCTGAACTCCAACTTCGGGGCGAACCCGCGCGTCATCTCCGCAGGCACGATGATCGCGCTGATTCCGATCATCCTCATCTTCGCCGCGTTGCAGAAGTACTTCTTCCGCGGCGTCGAGGAGGGCAGCGTCAAGGGCTGAGCGGCGCGGGAGCGGTCTCGGACGCTGATGGCGGTACCGCGGACAGGGTCGCGCTCACGGCATCCCGTTCCGAGCAACTGAGGTTGCTCAGCTGAGTCACGGCTGGGAATAAGCAACGCAGGTTGACATCGCCGTATGAGCAACTTATGTTGCTTAACGTGAATCCCGTACGCATACCATCGCCCGTCGGCGGAGCGGCCGACCGGCTCGCCGCCGTCGTCGCGCTGCGCGACCTCGCGGACCGGCTGGAAGACGCCGCCGTCGAGAACGCGTTGCGCGACGGCTGGAGCTGGGGGCAGGTCGCCGAGGCGCTCGGCGTGACCCGGCAGGCGGTTCACAAGAAGCACCTGAGACGTCTCGTCGACGCCGATATCGACCTGAGGAGGCGTCGTGGACATTGACATCGACCGCGTACCGCAATCGCTACGGCCCGTCGTGACAACCGCGTTGGAGGAAGCCGCACGGCGCGGGGCATCCGAGGTGGGCCCGGAGCATCTGCTGCTCGCCCTCACTCGGCTCGCGGACACCCCGTCGGCGGCGATCCTCGCAGACGTGGGCCTCTCGCATGCTGGTCTGGATGCCGCCCTCGACGAGGAGCGGGCGCGGGCGCTCGCCGTGGTGGGCATCCACGATCTCTCCGCCGACCTTCTGGTGGCCACCCTCGACACCAAACGCCCGGCGTGGGCGTCGTCGACACGTGAAGCGCTGCGACGCTCCCAGTCGAGCGGCGCCCGGGGGCGCCGACGACGCACCTACGACCTCGACGTGCTCTACGGCATCGTCACCGCGAATGTCGGAACCGTACCTCGTGCTCTCGAATATGCGGGCATCGACAGAGACCAGTTGATCGGGCGGGTCGAACGCGAACGCTTGGCTGCGGAGAGCGAACTGCCGCGCTCTGGCCATCAGGGCGGCCATCAGGGCCGAAACTCCCGGCCCGAATGACCGTCTGACCCCTGACCGAAGTGACCGTCTGACCCCCCGGTCAGCGGATATCGACGACTTCGTACCGGAGCCGGCATTTGTCGCGCCAGCTTTCAATGGCCAGCCCATCGGGTTCCGCATCCGTTCCGCTTTCACCTCGCGCACGCCGCGCGACAGCGCCTGTAAGCGAGGTGTAAGCGCTGCGAAAGCGGCCCCTCGCATGCTGGATCACGACTTCACCGCGCCGCTCGGCGCTCACAACCACCACAGAAAGGACTGGCGCATGAACGCACAACGGCATGACTCCAGCCGCCGAACCGCAAGTGCCGACTGGGCCATCGAGGCCCACGGCCTCGTCAAGACGTTCGGCGACAACCGCGCGGTCGACGGCGTCGACCTGCTCGTTCGCCCCGGCACGGTCTACGGCGTGCTCGGCCCGAACGGCGCGGGCAAGACCACCACCATCAGCATGCTGGCCACGCTGCTCAAGCCTGACGCCGGCAGCGCGACGGTCTTCGGGCACGATGTGATGAAGGAGGCGCAGATCGTGCGCCAGCTCATCGGTGTCACCGGCCAGTACGCCTCGGTCGACGAGACGCTCTCGGCCACCGAGAACCTCGTCATCTTCTCCCGCCTGCTCGGTCTCGGCCGCAAGGAGTCCAAGACGAAGGCAGCCGAGCTGCTCGAGGAGTTCGGCCTTACCGGGGCGGCCAAACGCCCGCTGAAGAAGTTCTCCGGTGGCATGCGCCGCCGTCTCGACCTGGCTGCAAGCCTGATCGCCCAGCCGCCGCTGATCTTCCTCGATGAGCCGACCACGGGGCTCGACCCGCGCACGCGCGCTCAGATGTGGGACACCATCCGGCGCCTGGTCGCCAGCGGCTCGACCGTGCTGCTGACCACGCAGATGCTCGACGAGGCCGACCAGCTGGCCGACCGCATCGCGGTGATCGACCGCGGCAGGGTGGTCGCGGAGGGCACAGCCGACGAGCTGAAGGCATCCGTCGGCACCTCGTCGCTGCAGCTGCGCATCGAAGACCCTGCCGACACGGCCGACGCCCTCACGGCGATCGAACGCGTGCTCGGCGTGCGCGGAACGCTGTCGCCTGAGGCCGCGCGCATCACCGCTCCCATGGCGGATGCCGACCGCGTGACCGACCTGCTCGTCACCTTGCGCGAGGCGGGCATCCATCTCACCGAGATGAGCGTCACGAAGCCCAGCCTCGACGAGGTCTTCCTCACCATCACCGGCCATGACGCGGCCGACCAGAACGACGCACCCGAGTCGAACGACGACGGCGCAGAGAAAGAGAAGGTGAACGCATGAGCGCCATCGCGACCGCGCCGGCCCGGGAGCGCATCACGCCCCCGTCCGAACGCAACCTCAAGAACCACACCGGTCCGTCTCAGACGCTGCGCAACACGTTCACGATGGCCTACCGGGGCCTGGTGAAGATCCGCCGCACTCCCGAGCAGCTGGTCGATGTGACCCTGCAGCCGATCATCTTCACGCTGATGTTCGCCTACCTGTTCGGCGGAGCCATCGCCGGCAACGTGCAGAGCTATCTGCCGCTGCTGATTCCCGGCATCCTCGTGCAGACCGTCATCACCACCTCGGTCGTCACCGGCGTTCAGTTGCGTGAAGACATGGACAAGGGCGTGTTCGACCGGTTCCGCTCGCTGCCGATCGCGCGCATCGCGCCGTTGTCCGGCGCATTGCTGGCAGACACCGTGCGCTACGCCATCGCGACGACGATCACGTTCGTGGTCGGCTACCTGATCGGCTACCACCCGGCGGGCGGATTCGGCAGCGTCGTGCTCGCCGGCCTGCTGGTCATCGCCTGCTCCTGGGCGATCAGCTGGATCTTCGCCTTCTTCGGCGTGATCGCGCGCACGGCATCCAGCGTGCAGGGCATCTCGATGCTCGTGCTGTTCCCGCTGACGTTCCTCTCCAACGCCTACGTGCCGGTGAAGAGCCTTCCCCAGGTGCTGCAGTGGTTCGTGAACGTCAATCCCATCTCGCACCTCGTCACAGCGGTGCGCGACCTGGCGAACAACGGCACCGTCGGCGTCGACCTGTGGATCTCACTGCTCGGCGCCGCCATCATCGTCGCGATCTTCGCCCCGCTCACCGTGCGCGCCTACATGCGCAAGGCGTAGAACGGAATCGGGAGTCTCCGGGGGTGCAGGTGGTTTCGACAGACTCGACCAGCGGCGGCGCTGAGCCGGTCGGCCGGATCGCGCGATTCGTGCGCGAACCGGCCGGCCGGCCGAGCCAGCGGGCCGTCGCGTTCTGGGCGTGGAACGCCGTGGTCGGCTGGTGCGTCTTCGTGGGCCTCCAGCTCGTCTGGATGCTGTTCGCGGATGCCTGGACGAGCCCCCTGCACCTCGGCGGCCTAGCGGTCACCGCGGTCGTCGCGATCGTGCACGTGTCGATCATGCCGAGGTGGCGCTACCGGGTGCACCGCTGGGAGATCACGGACGACGCCGTGTTCGTGCGCAGCGGATGGCTGACCCAGGAGACCCGGGTCGCCCCGATCGCCCGCCTGCAGACCGTCGACTCCCGCAGAGGGTTCCTGCACCGCATCTACGGGCTCACCACTGTCACCGTCACGACGGCGTCTTCGGCGGGGGCCCTCAGCATCCACGCGCTCGACGACGCGGTGGCCAGGGATGTGATCGCCACGCTTACCGCGGTCGCGCAGCAGACGCCGGGGGACGCGACGTGAGCGACTCCGACTCCGACCCCATCCCGTGGCGCCGCCTGAACCCGCGCATGCTGCTGGTGCATCCCGTGCGGGAACTCATCAGGTACCTCCCGATTCTGCTGCTCGCCGTCGTCGCCGGTTCGGTCGGGGGCGAGCCGTGGTGGACGTACGTGCTGTCCGGGCTGGGAGTCGTGATCGGCATCCTGCGCTGGGTCACCACCAGCTATCGCATCACGCCGACGCATGTGCAGGTGCGACGCGGGTTCCTGAACCGGCGGATGCTTTCTGTGCCGCGGGAGCGCATCCGCTCGGTCGACGTCGACGCCACCCTGTTGCACCGCGTCGTCGGGCTCGCGGTGGTCAAGGTCGGCACCAGCGCCTCGCACGGGCAGGACGGGCTGGACTTCGACGGCATCGCGGCCGTCGACGTGTCTGCGCTTCGCGCGGAGCTGCTGCGGGGCGCGCCGTCCGGGATCGCCCGAGTCCGGTCCTCGAGCTTGTCGAAAGCGGGATCCGGCAACGCCGGTTTCGACCAGCTCAACCAGCGAGATGGCGGTCTCAACCAGCGAGATGGCGGTCTCAACCAGCGAGATGGCGGTCTCAACCAGCGAGATGGCGGTCTCAACCAGCGAGATGGCGGTCTCAACCAGCGAGATGGCGGTCTCAACCAGCGGTATGACGGCCTCGACCAGTCGGACGTCAGTCTCGATCAGAGAGACGACGTGAACTTCAGCGGCTGGAAGTGGTCGTGGGCGCGGTTCGCGCCCTTCACCCTCACCGGTGTCGCCGCGCTGTTCGCCGCCGCGTTCTTCGCGCTCGAGCTGCAATTCTTCGATGGCGGTCTGCTCGTGCGGCTGCCGGTGGTGCGAGCCGGGATCGACGCTGCACGGCGCATCCCGCCTGTCGAACTCGTGATCGGTGCGGCGTTCGTGCTCGTCGTCGCGGCTTCCATCATCGCGCTCGTGCGCTACGTGCTCTCGTACAGCGGCTTCGCGATCTGGCGAACGGATGCCACGACGCTGCACGTGCGTCACGGCCTGCTCCGCACGCGGCAGGTCACGCTTGACGAGCGCCGTCTGCGCGGCATCAGCCTGAACGAACCGCTGTCACTGCGGGCGGTCGGCGGCGCCTCCGTTCACGCGATCATGACAGGACTCGGCCGGGACCGCGCAGGACTCGTGGTGGTCGAACCCGCCGGTCCGCGGGCTGACGGGATGCGCGTGGCCGCCGCCGTGCTTGACACTTCCACCGGGGGAGTGGACCCGCTCACCTGCGAACTCGAGCAGCACGGGGTGCGCGCGCATCGGCGCCGGTACACCCGCGCGGCCGTCGGCGTCGCGGTGATCGCAGCCGTGGCGCTCCTCGCCCAACTGCTCGGCTACGTCAGCGCACCGGTCTGGTTCGTCTTCGTGGGTCTCGCGCCTGCTGCGGCGCTGATCGCCGAGGATCGCTGGCGGGGGCTCGGCCACGTTCTGCTTTCGACCCGACTCGTCGCCCGGCACGGCTCGCTGGCGCGCAAGCGCATCGTGCTCGACACGGCAGGCATCATCGGTTTCACCGTGCGCCGCTCGTTCTTCCAGAGGCGGGCCGGGCTGGCGACGCTGATCGCGACGACGGCCGCCGGCCGCCACAGGTACTCGATCCCCGACGTACCCGTCGAGGAAGCGTGGCGCATCGCAGACGGTGTGCTGGTGCGCACTCCGCGTTCCGGGCAGCGGGCGGCCGCGTCAGTCGATGAGTCGCGCACTCACATCATCGACGGCTGAGATCATTTCGTCGTTGTAGGGCGCGATCGTGCCTGGGCTGTACGTCACCGAGCGCAGCGTCGAGCGCGAGTGCGGAAACGTACCCCGGCGCGTGTGCAGATCCCAGTCCACCGGACCGCCACCGTCGAATCCCACACTGATGCCGGTGAACGGCGCCATGCCGATCAGCATCGGAACGCGGTCGAGCGCAAGTGTGCCGGTACCGTCGACGTCGACGGTGATGCGCCACGCGAATTCCGCGAGCGCCTCGAAGTCGACGACGATCCGCGAGACGATCGGGCTGACGGGCGCGCTCACCCGGTGCATATCGCCGTACGCGTTGTACGACAGGTGGAGCAGGTCGTCTTCGGCGTAGACGACGTACCCGCCGCCCTGGTCACCGTGTGAGAACAGGACGCCATCGCCGATTCCGTGATCCACCAGTGCTTCGACTGTGAAGGAGCGCAGCCCGGTCAACCGGGCGCTGCGCCAGCGCTCCAGCGTGGGTGTCCCCGGCGTGATGCGCACCGGCCGCGACTGCTCGAGGTCAGTCGAAGGGCGTCGCCGGAAGAACGAGGGATCATCGACCGACGGGAACACGGTGTTGTGCCAGGCTGCACGCCGCCACTTCTCCGCCGACTCCGCCACAATGTCCGGGTGCTGCGCTGCGAGATCGATGGTCTCTGCGGGGTCTGTTGCCAGATCGTAGAGATGCCAGTCGCCGAGATCATCGTCACGTTCGCCCAGAACGGGCGCAACCGCCTTGTATCGGCCTGAATAGAACGCTCGCTGCGAGATGTTGGCGAGATACTGTTCCGATCGCGCGGGTGTACTGGACGGGTCACGCAGCATTGAGGCGAAACTTGCGCCGTCTTCTTCTCCGGTGGCGACGCCTCGCACACGCCCTGGGCGACTCGCCCCGGCGAGCTCGAGCAGGGTCGGGGCGATGTCGGTGATGTAGGCGAATGACCGGCGGACGCCGTCGTCGTCCGGTTGCCGAGAGAGTCCGGCCGGCCACGAAACAATGAGCGGTGTGTGCACGCCACCCTCGTACACGGAGCCCTTGTAGAGCCGGAACGGCGTGTTCGAGACGTGTGCCCAGCCGGTCGGATAATGCCCGTGAACGCGTGGGCCCCCGATTTCGTCAGGGTCGCGGGGCACGTCGGCCACCCAGTCGGCGGGAAGTCCTGCAGCCTGGACGAATCTGCTGAAGTAGCTCCGCGTGCCGTCGAGTCCGCCTTCTCCCGTTCCCCCGTTGTCGCTTGTGAAGACGAAGATGGTGTTCTCGTACTCGCCCAACTCCTTCAGATGAGCGACCACTCGCGCCAAGGATTGGTCGATGGCGTCGACAGCGGCCGCGTAGACCTCCATGTGCCTGGCGAAGAGCTTCTTCTGCCCGTCATCCAGGTCGTCCCACGCTTGAACGCCCATGGTCTGTTCCGGGCCGGATGCCGAAAGCCTTGTGCCGTCAGGGAAGAGCCCGTCTTCCCCCTGCCGCGCGAATCGTGCCTGACGGATGGCATCCCACCCCGCGTCGTAGGCGCCCTTGTACTTCGCGATGTCGGTCTTCTTCGCTTGCACCGGTCCGTGTACACCGTGATGGGCCAGGTAGAGGAAGAACGGCTTCTCGGCACTGCTCGCGCGATGCGCGTCGATCATGCTCAACGCCTCGTCGGTGAGCCGATCGGTGAGATATTCATCGTCTCCGAACTGCTCGGTCACGACCGTGTTGTCGCGAACGATCCGATGCGGGTGGTAGAGGGTGGTGAAGCCATCCATGCTGCCGAAGTAGTGATCGAATCCACGCTGCACCGGCCACGACGAACGGTCGGCACCGTCGTGCATGAGTGATTCGAGCGTGAGATGCCACTTGCCGACCATGAATGTGGCGTAGCCGTTCGAGCGGAACGACTCGGCGAGAGTCGGCAGGTCGTCGGGCAGGAGCATCCGATAGCCGGGATACCCGGGGTCGGCGTGCGCAACGAATCCGAAACCGGCCCGGTGCGGATTCGCTCCGGTGAGCAGCGCCGCCCGCGACGGCGAGCACAACGTAGTCGCGTGGAATGAAGTGAATCGGTAGCCCTCGTCCGCGAGCGCCTGCACGGCCGGCGTATCGATCTCGCCGCCGAAGGGGGAGACATCGCTGAATCCCATGTCGTCGACGAGGATGACCACCACGTTCGGAGCGCCGGGCCTCGCGCTGTCCGGCGCCGGCCACCAGGGGGTCGACTGCGATGTGCGCGTAGCGATCTTGCCAGGGAAACCCTCGTAGCCACGTGATCGCACGTCGATCGGTCGGGCCTGGTGCACTTCAGCCATGAGCATCGTTCCTCGTCAGTTTCGATATCGGCACAATTCGATATCGGCGCAGTTCGTTATCGTGCAGTGATTCCGGGCCGTCATGAGGCCCGCTGGACACGTCCGACTAACCGGCCGGTTGAATCTGACGCAACGTCGGGAACATCATTCCCACCACCGGTGTCACGGTGATGTTCTTCGTCGAAATGTAGGTGTTGTCGTTCTGATACCAGACGTCGAACCATGCATTGTCGACCAGCCACGTGTTCACGGCCTTGATCGCGGACTGCTGGGCAGCACCCGGAGCGGCGTCCAACGCCGTGTCGACCCGGTTCTGCAGCTCGGGGAACTTGTCCACCTGCGGGTTCGGATTGAACCACTGGGGGCGGTTGACCGGGCGTTCCACGGTGAGGACAGGATTCGAGTACATGGTCAGCACCGCGATGAAGGCCGGGTACGTGGGTGCTTTGCTCATGTAGTCGGAGTACTGCATGTTGTCCCAGGTCAGTGCGATTCCGAGCTGCTTGAAGACCTGGTCGACCGCAGCCTGCCAGGGGGTGAACGGTTGTGCCATGGGCATGTGAAGACTGAAACCGTTCGAATACCCAGCGTCGGCCAGCAGCTTCTTGGCTTTCGCGATGTTCACGACGTAGCTCTTGTCGAGCGCCGAATCGTTGATTCCCATGCCGACCGGGAACACCTGATGGGAGTCGGCTCCGAGGCCGTTTCCGACAGTCTTCAGCATGGCGGCACCGTCGAACGCGTAGTTCATGGCCTGTCTCACCTGTACTTTGGCGAACGGATTCGGCTGTGCTCCGGCATGGTCCGTGAACTGCAGCCCGACCCACTGCGATGGCTTGTTCTGAACGTTCCAGTCCTGCTGTGCAGCCTGTTTGACGGCGGTCTCATCGCCGTAGTTGACGTTGATCTGCCCGCTCATCATCGCGTTGTCGCGAGCCGTCGCATCTTGAATGGGCTGGATGGACAGCGTGTCGAAGGGGAACTGCTTCGCGTCCCAGTACCCCTTCACCTTGTCGAACACGTACTTCGACCCGGGCAGCGAGGCCTTCGTGTCCAGCGTGTACGGCCCCGACCCGATCGGGTCCTTCGCGAGGGTGCCGGCGTCGATCGCCTTCGGCGCCATCATCCAGCTTCGCCCCATGGCCATGAGCGCAAGCATCGTGCTGTCACGTCGAGTCAGGTCGACGACCACGGTGTCGGCGTTCTCGGCGCGGAAGTCCTTCACGCTGACGTAGGCTTCGCCGGACCTGGCGCCGCGCTTCAAGTACTCCAGGCTCTTGACCGCTGCTGCCGCGTCGAAGGACTCGCCATCGCTGAACTTCACGCCGGCTCTGAGGTGGAACGTGACCGTCAAACCGTCGGCGGCGACGTTCCAGCTCGTGGCCAGTGAGGGAGTCGGTTCGCCCTTGCCGTTGATGGCGACGAGCCCGTCGTACACGGCGGAGAGGTAAGGCCCGTCGAATCCGATGTCGGCCTTCGACGGATCCCAGTTGGTCACATCGGCGAAGTTGCCGATGTTCAATGCTCCCGCGGATGCTGCCGTCTTGGCGGGGGCCGTGCCTGAACCACCCGTGCAGCCGCTGAGCACTAGGCTCGCCGCGGCCGCGATGGTCAGACCGACAACGACGGACTGCTTCTTGATCACGAAATACCCCCTTGTGTTGCGCGACATTCAGTGCAGGCGGCTGCCGAGAGTGACCCCAACTCGCGTCTGCGATGCGTGAAAGGCTACGGGTGTAGAAAGAACCCGTCGGTACGCGTCGCGACTTAATGCGCGGGTGGAGAGAAGCGTTGCGTGGATCGTCAACAGTGCGCCATGGATCGCGAGCGGAGGCAACTCGCCCGAACCAGCGGAATCGCGCCGTCTACACGAACAGCGGGCGCAACGAACGCACGACCTCGATGACGCGAGCCGCGCGTTCATCGAGCGTCATGGCATCCACACGTGCGGTCACCGCATCGACGTCGAGTTCAGGATGTGCGCTTCGGGTGTCGCCCAGCGACCGCTCGGGATCCAGAGACGGAAAGTCGCGTCGCGCATGGATGCCGCGAGCGAGCGCGAGCAGCTCGAGCCCGCTCGCGCGCCACATGCTGGCATCGGGATCGTCGCCGGTGGTCGCCAGCAGCCACATCCCAAGGCCGATCACCCCTACGCCGGTGATCGGCCGGTCGATCATTCCGGGCCGCACGCGGTCGTCGCGTAGCAAACGGCTGCGGAGGCGGCGCGCTACGAGCCTGGTGCGCGGATCGTCGCGCGCGCCGATTCGCACCGACGCGACCAGATAACCGGCCGCCGCGCCGTAGTACCAGGGTGCGAACCCGCCGGGCGGATCGCCCCACGTGCGCTCGGCCACGCCGTACAGCCGGCGCGACTGCTCGAGGTTTCCCTCGGCCCCGGCGATCTCGGCCAGGCCGGCGAATCCGATCGCCTTGAGGTCGTTCCAATCGAAGCTGTCCTGGTCGCCCTGCAGGCGGGAGAGCTGATCGAACACGATACGCGCCTCCTCATGTCGCCCTAGGGCCAGATCGTTGACGGCGACGAGCCAGTCCAGCTGACGCAGGTCTTCTCCGGCGTTCAGCCGCTCCAGGTTCGAGCGCGCCACTGTCGCCCAGCCGACCACTTCGGTCGAATCACCTCGCTCGCTGTGCAGCTGAGCAAGGTTGTGCGCGGCCATGCCGAGGGTCCAGACATCCTTCGTGATCTGCGCCTTCTCGTACGCCTGCTCGCACGCGGCGATGGCCTCGCCGGTCCGGCCGGAGTTCTCCATCAGCTGCGATTCGATGATCAGGCCGAACGAGGCGACTGCCGGGTCGTGACTCGTGCACAGCTGCCTTACCACGTCCATCGCGTCGGACAGCACAGGCATGACGACGAGCAGGCTGAGCATCGCGTTCAACTGCGGGTCGCGTGCGGGTCCTCTGGCGTGCAGTCTGCGCAATCGAACGATGGAGCGGATGCCCTGCCGTGCGTCGTAGATCAAGGAGGTCGCCCCGATCATGCCGAGGGAGACCATCGCGGCGTCGCGGTGACTCTGGTCGGGCTCATATCGTCGCAACACCGGAAGCACCTGAGGGGCGAGGCCAGTCACTTCGCTGTGTGCGCCCCGCAGTGTCCAGTGCATACCGAGCGCGGCGAACACGCCCGCCGTGGTCGGCGCGTCGGCGACGGCTATCGCGTCGCGCAGCGCGGCGACGAGGTTGTCCTGCTCCTCCTCGACGCGGTGGAACGTCGCCACCTGCTCCGCACCGTAGGTGGCGTCGAGCACGGCGAGCGCGAACGCGTCCGCCCAGGCGCGGATGCTCGCAGCCACGTCGTCCACCTCGCCCGCTTCCTGCAGGCGCTGGTCGCCGAACTCGCGAACCGTCTCCAGCATGCGATAGCGCACGCGGCCGGTGTGTGGACTCTCCACGGCGGACAGCAGGGACTGGTTGACGAGACCTTCCAGGTCTTCTTCCACGTCGTCGGGCGATCCGCAGACGGCGGCGGCGGCATCCGCTGAGAAGCCGTCGACGAACATCGACAGCCTTCGCAGGGTGCGCTGTTCGGAGCCGCGTAGCAGGTTCCAGCTCCAGTCGATCACAGCGAGCAAGGTGCGGTGGCGCTCCGGGGCTGCACGGTCGCCGCCGCGCAGCAGCGCGAATCGATTGCCGATGCGACGCTCGATCTCTTCGACCGACATCGAGCGAACGCGCGCCGCCGCCAGCTCGATCGCCAGCGGCAGGCCATCGAGCTTCGCGCACAGACGCTCGATGGTCTCGGTCGGAAGCACGACAGACGGCCGCGCAGCCCGCGCCCGCTCGATGAACAGCGCAACGGCGGGGCCGGGCAGCGCACCGGCGTCACCTTCGGCGATGGCTGGCAGCGGCTCCAGTTGATACACCTGCTCGGCTGCGATCATGAGCGGCGAGCGACTCGTGGCGAGCACTCGCACGCCGCGCGTCGAGGCGAGGATGTCCGCGATCCACTCTGCCGCCGCATCGATCAGGTGCTCGCAGTTGTCCATCACGAGCAGTGTGGGCCGCTCGTCCAGCGCGCCGAGGATTCGGGCGCGCACGTCGACCCGCACTGCCGGATCGCTCAGCGTGAGCCGCGTGCCGGTGAACTCGCGGATGCCGAGCGTGGAGGCCAACGCGAGCGGAACGTCGTCGCCGGTGCGCACGCTGGCCAGCTCGACGACGACGACGCCCGGCATCCGCATGGCACCGCTGCCTGAGGTGGAACGAGGCTCCTCCTCGACACCGGCGGCCGCCCGGGCCGCCAGCGCCTGCGCGAGGCGGGTCTTGCCGAGGCCGCCGGCGCCGAGAATCGTCGTCAGTCGCGCGGAGGCCATCAGCTCCTCGACGGCGGCGATGTCGTCATCGCGCCCCACAAGCTCGTTCGGCGGAACACGGATGCCGACCCGCAGCGTGCGCGCAGGCTCGGTCGTGGTTTGGGCCCCCGACGCCGGTTCGGAACGGGCCGCGAAGCCGATCGAGAGGCCGCGCGATGGGGGCTGCGCCCGGAGCAGCCCGGCGTTGAACGCGATGAGATCGGCCGAGGGGTCGGTGCCGAGCTCGTCGCGCAGCCGCTCGCGGAATTCGCCGAACTCACGGATGGCGTCGTTCGTGCGGCCGGTCGCCGCGATGGCTCTCAACCGCAGAAGTTCGACGGTCTCGTCCAGGGGCGCCGCTTCCGCCAGCCGCGCGAGGTCGGCGAGTGCCTCCCGGGCGTCGCCGGCCTCCACCCGTGCCGTCGCTCGCTGCAGCATCAGCTCGCGGTGCAGTGCGGCCGCGACGGAGACCAGTCGCTCGGCGAGCTCGCTCTCGCCAAGGTCGGCGCCCGGTTCACCCCGCCACAGCTTCAGGCCGGCGGATGCCCGCGCCTCCGCTTCGTGCCAGTCGCCATGCTCGATCGCCGCCCGCGCATCGTGCCCGGCCCGCGTCGCCGCGGCCAGGTCGCTCCGGTGGTGCTGGCCGCCCTCGGCACACTCGTCATCCCGATGAGGGTCACCGCTCGAGCCGAGCGCGTATCCGCCAGGCGTGGAGTCGATGAGCCCGTCGACGGCGACGGAGCGCACGCGGGAGACGAGCGTCTGCAGGGCTGCCTTCTCGTTGCGCGGCGGGGCATCCTGCCAGAGATCGTCGGCGATGCCGCGCACCGAAAGCGCACCGCGAGCGAGCGCCAGTGAGACGACGAGCGCCTTCGCCGTCGCGCCACCGGGCTCCACGGGGTCTCCGGCGGCCGATTCCACGAGTACGGGCCCGAGCACGGCGACCCGGCAGGTGGCGGTGCGGCTCGCCTGGCTCATTGCGATTCAGTCTAAGGGCGACCGAGGCGGGTGTCGTGCGAGCTTGTTTGCAGGGCCGAACCGACTGAGTCCCCGATCGGTGCAGCGGCAATGCTGGGGCCCTGGTCGGGCCAACGCCGCACCGAGTGCCGAGTGCCGAGTGCCGAGTGCCGAGTGCCGAGTTCCGAGTTCCGAGTGCCGAGTTCCGAGTTCCGAGTTCCGAGTGCCGAGTGCCGAGTGCCGAGTGCCGAGTGCCGAGTGCCGAGTGCCGAGTGCCGAGTGCCGAGTGCCATGTGCCGTGTGCCCGAATGCCCGAGTACCGCGTACCGAGCACCCAGTACCGCGTGCCGCAAATCGGAGACACGCCGGTGGGCGGCCGCAAGAGGCCCCGTCGCCGCGGCCCCCACGGCGTGTCTCCGATTTGCCGCACCGCACCGTGCGGCCCGGGTGCGGCCCACGCGCGGGCTTGGTGCGGCCAGGATGAGGCCATGGATTGGTCCGAGTTTTACACCGCACAGACCGGCCGCGCGTTGCGCCCGACGTTCGCCGCCGCGATGGATGCCTGGCGCGAATCACACGGACGAACCACAGGCGACGCGATCGACCTCGGCTGCGGCGATGGAATGGAGTCGCGGGCGCTCCTGGCGAGCGGATGGCGCGTGCTCGCGGTCGACGCGGATCCGGGCGTTGTCGAGCGGGTCACGGCGGGGGTGCCGGAGAACGAGCGCGAGCGGCTGACGGTGCGGCGGGCATCCTTCGAGGAGCTGGCGGGCGAGGAGCTCCCGCCCGTGGACCTCGTGTACGCCGGATTCGCGCTGCCGTTCTGCTCCGGCGACGTGTTCGAGCGGCTGTGGGCAGGCATCCGTTCGTCGCTGCGCCCCGGTGGCCTCTTCGCCGGCGAGGTCTTCGGGCCGCATGACGATTTCGCGACCTGGCCGGATGTCAACACTCACGATCGCGCCGATGTCGACAGCTTGCTCGACGGGCTCGACGTGCTCCTGCTGCAGGAGGACGACCGTGACGGCGCCTCGTTCGCCGGTCCGAAGCACTGGCATGTGTTCCATATCGTCGCAGCGGCGCGGTCAGCACGCCATGGATGACGAACGGGCGGAAAGGCCATAGGGTCGACGGATGCCCGTTCCCGCCGACTGGATCGAACACCGCCGCCACGACCGCGAGCTCGTGGGCTGGATTCGTCCTGCACGGGGCGACGACGGCGAAGGCGACTTCGTGGTGGTCGACCTGCTGGGCCGTGAGCGCACGGATGCCGTCGACTGGCTGACCGCCGAAGAGGCGTTGGAGGAGCTCGGAATCGGTTACCTCGCCGACCCGTACGAGCTGCTGCTCGACGACGGCCGCTGGTTGCGCGTGCGCATCACCGAGGTCTCGTCGGATCAGATCCGGGTCAAACGCGACGACTGGGGTGCCATCGACATTCCGCTGCTCGAGTACACCGTGCCGTTTCCGATGCCGCGCACCCTGCGCACCGTCGACCCTGCCGCGCCGGTCGAGCCACCCTGGGGTTAGCCCGGCGATGGCGCGTCGGCGTGCCGTCTTGCGAGCGCGAGGTGCGCGTCGGCGTGCCGTCTTGCGAGCGCGAGGTGCGCGTCAGCGCGCCGTCTTACGGGCAGAGATGACGCCGGTATCGAAACCGAACAGGTAGAGGTTGCCGTTGAAGCGGGCGTGCTCGATCTTGATGCACCTGTCCATGACTACCGTGAGGCCCTTCTCCTCGCCGTAGCGGGCGGCATCCTCGTTCCAGATGCCCAACTGCACCCATACGGTGGGGGAGCCGACCGCGACGACCTCGTCGATCACGGAGGGGATGTCGGAGGGCTTGCGGAAGACATCCACGATGTCGGGCACTTCGGGAAGGTCGGCGAGCGATTTGTACACCGGCTGGCCGAGGATGGTGTCCGCGTTCGGGTTCACGAAGTACACCCGGTAGTCGCTGGACTGCAGCAGGTAGGTGCCGACGAAGTAGCTGGCGCGCGATGGGTTCGACGACGCGCCGACGATCGCCACCGACTTCGCCCGCTGCAGGATGCCCAGGCGCTGCTTCGCGTCCGGCCCGACCCAGGTGCGCTGCGATCGCAGCAACCGCGCGAGAGGCGAATCGGCCGGCAACTCGCAACTCAAGCCGTTCGGAAGTTGCGTGACCGTGGTGCTCTCGTCCGTCGCAGTGCTCATCGCTTACCCTCCAGCGCCCTGGTGAGCGCCTGGTCCAGATCGTAGATGATGTCGTCGGGGTCTTCGATGCCGACGCTGATGCGCACAAGGCCCGGCAGCACGCCCGCGTCGTGCAGCTGCTGCTCGGTCAACTGGGCATGCGTCGTGGACGCGGGATGGATGACCAGCGTCTTCGCGTCGCCGATGTTCGCCAGGTGGCTGGCGAGGTCGACCGACTCGATGAAGCCCTGCCCGACCTCGCGGCCGCCCTTGACGACGAAGCTGAACACGCTGCCGGGGCCCTCCGGCAGATACTTCTTCGCACGCTCGTGATGCGGATGCGATTCGAGGCCCGCCCAGTACACGTGCTCGATGCGCGGATCGGCATCCAGCCACTCGGCGACGGCACGAGCGCCCGCGATGTGCGCACGCATGCGCAACGGAAGCGTCTCAACGCCCTGCGCGAGCAGGAAAGCGGCGAACGGATCCAGTGCCGGCCCGATGTCGCGCAGCTGCTCGGCGCGCAGCCTGGTGAGAAAGGCGTACTCGCCGAAGTTGCCGTTCCACTGCAGATTGCCGTAGGTGTGCACGGGCTCGCTGAACAGCGGGAAGCGCGGGTTGTGCCAGTCGAACCGGCCGGACTCGACGACGACGCCCCCGAGCGTGGTGCCGTGCCCGCCGAGAAACTTGGTCGCCGAGTGCGTGACGATGTCGGCACCCCACTCGATCGGCCGGTTCAGGAACGGGGTCGCGATGGTCGAGTCGACAACGAACGGCACGCCTGCGGCGTGTGCGACCTCGGCGATCGCCTCGAGGTCGGCGATGGCGCCCGACGGATTCGCGATGGTCTCGACGAACACGAGCTTGGTCTTGTCCGTGATGGCGGCCGCGTAGTCGGCCGGGTCGTCGCTGTCGACGAAGGTGGTCTCGACACCGAACCGGCGCAGCGTCACGTCGAGCTGCGTGACCGACCCTCCGTACAGGCTCGAAGACGCGACGATGTGGTCACCGGCGCCGGCGAGGCTCGCGAACGTGATGTACTGCGCGCTCAGACCGGATGCCGTCGCCACCGCGCCCAGGCCGCCTTCGAGGCTCGCGATGCGCTCCTCGAACGAGGCGACGGTCGGGTTGTTCAGGCGCGAGTATATGTTGCCGTACTTCTGCAGCGCGAAGCGTGCGGCGGCGTCCGCCGCGTCGTCGAACACGAACGCCGTCGTCTGGTAGATGGGGAGCGCGCGGGCGCCGGTCACGGGGTCGGGGATGTTGCCGGCATGGATCGCACGTGTGCGAAAGCCGAATTCGCGGTCTGCCACCCCGCTACCGTAACGGAGCGTCACGCGCCCGGTGCGCCCGGCCGTAACACGGCGTCAACCGGAATGTCCCGCTCCCGCTGGTTGAGCCTGTCGAAACCAGCGTCAATGCGGCTGGTTTCGTTCCCTGGCGTCCCGCCAACCGCCGCTGCGCGGCGTCCGGAGCCTCCGGCGCCGGGGCCCAAGCTCAACCAGTGGGGGCCGCTCAACCCGCGGGGGCCGCTCAACCAGTGGGGCCGCTCAACCCGTGGGGGCCGCTCAACCCGTGGGGGCCGCTCAACCCGCGGGGGCCGCTCAACCCGCGGCTTGCAGCGCCTTCAGCAGCGCGGTCCCGTCCGGCACACCGAGGCCGGTGCAGGCATCCCACCCGGGTCGTGCGGCGAACGCGCCGTTGTTGCCGGTGACGATGTCGCGGAACCCCGGTGCGGTCGCGGTGGCGGTGGCATCCGGGTATACCCGCAGCGACAGCAGACCCAGCCGTGTGCCGGTGGCCTGCACGAGGCGCGCAGCGAGCGCAGCCCACAGGGGGGCAACGGCGCTGGTTCCGCCGATCACCATGTCGGTGCCGTCGACCCGCACCCTGTAGCCGGTCTGCGGGTCCGCGTCGCCGGCCACGTCGGGCACCCCGCGCCCCGCGTACCCACTGGGAGTTGTGGGCACCCCCACCGTGTCCTGCCATCCGGGCAGGCCGAACGAGTCGCTGACGCCGCCGCCGGTCGCCCCCCGACCGGGTCCGTCGTTCCAGACCACCTCGGAGGTCACCTGATCCGTGGAAGCGTTCGCGTTCAGGCTCGTTCCTCCGCACGCCAGGATGTGGGGGCTGGATGCCGGAAAGTCCACGTGCGCCTTGCCGTCGGTCACGCGGTCCGCGCTTCCGTCGTCGCCGGCGGCTACCGTGACGGTGACGCCGAGGCCCGCAGCATCCACGAGGGCGTCGTCGAACGCCGTGCGGGCCTGCGCGGTCCAGGTGCCTTCGCTCTCGCCCCAGCTGATGCTGATCGCGTCGGGTGTGGGCTCGGCGTGCGCGGCGCGGGTGACGGCATCCACGAATCCGGCGTCGGTGTTGGGTGCGAAGTACACGACGATGTCGGCCTTCGGGGCGATCGCTCCGATCACCTCGATGTCGAGCAGCACCTCGCCGTCGGCACCGTTCGGGTCCCCGCCGGGCTGATTGGATGCTCCGTCCATGCCCACAGCCGTCACGTTCGGTGTCGTGATTCCGAGCTCGCCGAAGTAGGTGTCGAGGTCGGCCTGGTCGAACCCGCCGCCGAGCTCCACGATGGCGACGGTGCGGCCGGTGCCGTCCGTTCCGGCCGGGAATCGGTAGATGTCGGCCACCTGATCGGGGTAATAGCTGATGGCCGCGGCCGAGGCGGACACGGAGACGAAATGAGCGGTGGCCTGCGGGCGGTCGTCGAGGCCGAGCACGGCCACAACGCGGTCGCGCATCGGCTCCGGCACACTGAGCGGTCCGCTGCGCTGGCGGAACTTCACGGTCTCGCCATCGCGCGGCTCATGCGTCGCGCTCTCCAGGGTGGTGTCGAACAGTTCCTGCACCACGCGGGCGGTCGCGCTGATGCGGATGCGCCGCTCGCCGGCATCCACCGAGATCACCTCGGCGCCTGCCGCTTCCGCCTCCGCCACGACGGCATCGATGTCGGCCGGATCCGCTCCGTAGCGTCGCACGAACTCGTCGCGGGGGAGCGGGTTGCGCAGCACCTCGTCGGGAACGGGCTGTCGCCTGCGCAGAATGAGCGTCGCCTCGACCTGCTCGTCGTCGGCGAGCGGAGTCGTCGACGACGTCAGCGGCTCCCGGTGACTGCCGGGCAGTTCGCTTCGCGAGGCCTGTTCGTTCGACGGCGCCTTTTCATTCGACGGAGGCTGTTGTTCGCTCATGACTACGGCATACCACCGGGATGCGACAGCGGATAGGACTTGCCCCGTGTGCGGGTTCCCTTCGTGCCGGGCCTGTCGGATTCGCTGGCCGGCGCCTATATCCACCCGATCGTGCCGATTCCGGTGACCACGTTCGGCAGCCACATGTGCAACTGCCAGTACCAGAACGGAATCTGCATGCCCGTCCACAGCGGGTAGAAGAACACCGAGACGACGACCACGATGCCGAGGAACACGGCGAGCAGGCTGAGGCCGCGCACCCGCCGATACGAGTCATCCCTCGGTCTGCCGACGATGAGCGCGAACACCGCGGCGAGCGCCAGGTACACGTATGGCGTGAACGCGATCGAGTAGAACGTGAAGATGGTGCGGCCCGCGTAGAGCATCCACGGCAGGTAACCGGCGGCGAGACCCATCAGGATCATGCCGTGCCGCCAGTTGCGGTAGCGGATCAGCCGATAGATCAGGTAGATCACGGCGGCGGTGCCCGCCCACCAGATGATCGGGTTGCCGAGGTCGGTGATGGCCGATGAACATCCGCCAGGGGCCGTACACCCGCCGACCCCGTACTTCGTGCCGACGTAGTACATGCTCGTGGGGCGCAGCATGAGCAGCCAGGTCAGCGGATTCGCCTGGTACGGATGCGGCGTGTGCAGGTTGATCGAGTACCCGTACATCTCGGCCTGGTAGTGCCAGAGATTCTGCGCCCAGTCCGGCACCCACGACAGAAGACCAGTCCACTTCACATCGGCCGTCGTCTGCACCCAGTTGCGGTAGTAGCCGCCGGGGTTGATCAGCCATCCGGCCCAGGTGCCCACATAGGTGATGAATGCCAGCGGCACCATGAGCACGAACGAGACGATCCCGCCCTTCAGCAGACCGGCCTCCGGCCAGAACGGAATTCCGGCACGACGTCGGGCGAGCCCGTCGACGATCAGCACGTACACCGCGAAGAAGGCGAGAAAGTAGAAGCCGGTCCACTTCACGCCCGCGTCGAGGCCGAGCAGGATGCCCGCCACCAGCAGCCACGGGCGCCACCACATCCACGGGCCCCAGCCGAGCTCTCGCCCCTCGACTCTGCGACGTGCGATCCACACCGCGAGTCGCCTCTCCTGCCATGTGCGGTCCAGCAGCAGGCAGCCGAACGCGAGCAGCGCGATGAGCATCACCGAGTTGTCGAGAATGGCGACCCGGCTCATCACGATCGCGTTGCCGTCGATCGCCATCAGGAAGCCGGCGAGCGCCGCGATCAGGGTCGAGCGGAACATCCGCTTCGCGATGAGCATGAGTACGACGACGGCAAGAATGCCGACCACGGCCGTCGAGATTCGCCAGCCGATCGTGTTCTGGGCGCCGAAGAGTGCGAGACCGGCAGCGATCATCCACTTGCCGAACGGCGGATGCGCGACGAACTCCGGATCGCTCGTGTACGCATTCACGTCGCCCGCCGCGAACCGCGGATCGATGTTCGCCGGCCAGGCCGCCTCCCAGCCCTTGTGCATCAGTGTCCAGGCATCCTTCACGTAGAAGGTCTCGTCGAACACGAGGGCGTGCGGATCGCCGAGCGCCCACAGCCGCGCGACCGCCGCGATCAGCGTCACCAGCGCGGGAAGCCCCCAGCTGTACCAGCGCAGCCGGGCCGGCGTGTTGATCGTGCGGGCGAACCACCTGTCGAGCCGCGATCCGGTAGGTTCGGCGCCCGATGCCAGAGGCCCGGTCGTCGCGAGGTCGGCAGTCACGACCGCAATGCTATGAGGTCGCCGCGTCTCGGCGTCACCTCCGCGGCTGGTATGACTGACACGTGATCATCCTCGCGGCGACGCCTATCGGCAATCTGGGGGATGCCTCCCGTCGGCTGGTCGAGGCGCTCGAGAACGCCGAAGTGGTCGCCTCCGAAGACACCAGGGTGACGCAGCGGCTGCTGCAGGGGTTGGGAGTCGGGAACCGTCCCCGGCTGATCGCCATGCACGATCACAACGAACGGGAGCGCTCGGCGGAACTCGTCGCACTGGCCCGGAGTGCCGACGTTCTGGTGCTCTCCGACGCAGGCATGCCCACCGTCTCCGATCCGGGCTATCACCTGGTGACGGCCGCGATCGAGGCCGGGGTGACGGTGACGGCGATCCCCGGGCCGAGTGCCGTGCTCACCGCGCTCGCCGTGTCAGGGCTGCCCACCGACCGGTTCACATTCGAGGGGTTCCTTCCGCGCAAGCCGGGGGAGCGGGCGTCCGCTCTGGGCGCGCTCGCCGACGAGCAGCGCACGATGCTGTTCTTCGAGTCACCGAACCGCCTCGCCGAGTCGCTGAGGGCGATCGCACACGCGTTCGGTACGTCACGGCGCGTCGTCGTGTGTCGCGAACTGACGAAGCTGCACGAGGAGGTGCGTCGAGGCACCGCCGACGAGCTGGCGGAATGGGCGGATGCTGGCGTGCGCGGTGAGATCGTGGTCGTCGTCGCGGGGGCCGAGCCGCGCACCGTCGACCTCGCCACCGCCGTGCAGGAGGTGCTGCTGCTCACCGCCACCGAGAGCCTGAAGGATGCCTCCGCCTCCGTTGCCGCAGCCACCGGCCTCTCCCGCCGCACCCTCTACGAAGCGGCCCTCCGAGCCCGCCGCTAGCCCACCGGCCACCCCGATTCCGTCAACATGACGGATCGCGCTCTCCTGCCCAGAACATGCCCGATTGGCCTGTCTTCGGGCGAGTGTCATGTTGACGCGGTCGCGCGCGCGATATCGCGCGGGCCAGCGATCGATCACGACACGATCGAGCGCCGCGCGATCGAGCACGCCAGAATGGGCTGGTGAACCAAACGCAACCCCAGGGCGCGCTGCTCGTCGGCAGCGTCAACTACGACGACGCCGAGACCACCATGCGCACCGCCGCCGAGCTGATGGGTCCGCTGCTGAAGCGCATCCCCGACGGCGAGCCCGGCGAACGGTTCCACTGGATCATGTTCCAACCCGATGTTCTGGGACAGACCGACGGCCTCGAACGGGTGGGCGAGCATCCGATTCCGCTGCGCATGCTGGATGCCCGTCCCCTGCGGGTCGCCGACGGCGTCGATCCGTCGACGCTTCGGCTGCCGCCGCTGGGGTATGCCGAGGCAGCGTTGGAGTCGTACGAGGTCTTCCGCCGTCTGCGCGATGAGGGAGCCATCGCGTCGGGTACCCGCTTTCAGGTATCGCTGCCGACACCTCTCGCCGTGGTGGGCGCGTTCTTCCCGCCGGAGCAGCGCGCTGCTTTCGAACCCGTCTACCGAGCGGCGATGTATGGCGAGCTGACGGAGATCCTGGATGGCGTCCCGCACGACGATCTCGCCATCCAGTGGGACAATGCGGTCGAGTTCGGAATCATCGAAGACGTGCTTCACCGGGGAGGCCACGGCGCGGAATCGTGGTGGGGCGACGACGTGTGGGCCGGTCTCACCGAGCGTTCCGCAGACCAGGCATCCCGCGTCCCCCTCGACGTCGAGGTCGGCTTCCATCTCTGCTACGGCGACGTGGCCGAGAAGCACTTCGTCGAGCCGGCAGACGCCGGAAACCTCGTGCGCTTCGCGAACATGCTGACGGATGCCTCACCGCGCCCGATCACGTGGATCCACCTGCCCGTGCCCATCGAGCGCGACGATGACGCGTACTTCGCGCCGCTGAGCGACCTGCGGCTGGGTGAACGCACCGAGCTCTATCTTGGACTCGTGCACCGCGAAGACGGAGCGGACGGCGCGAGCCGGCGCATCCGTACAGCCCTGCGGCATGCCCCGACCTTCGGCGTTGCCACGGAGTGCGGCATCGGACGCGCGCCAGAGGGGACCACGGAGCAGATCCTGCGCACGCACGCCGAGGTCGCCTCAGCCTGGTAGCGGGTAGGTGACGCTGCGGTCCGGATGCACCGACGCCCCCGGTGTCAGCGTCGCGGGGTCGATCCGGTCCTGTGCCATGATGTGCCGCACGTTCTCGTCGTGCGCGAGCAGGTGGTCGGCGATGATTCGCCTGTGGCAACGCCACCACACGGCTTCGGAGCACATGACTGTGGTGCGCCGGTCGCGTCCGAGCTCCCGCAGCTCCTCGAGCGCGTCGGAGAACTGCCCTGAGAGTGCGTGGTCCGCGTAGTTGTGGAAGCTCTGATTCCGCCATGCCCCGTTCACCTCGGGCGGCACCGAGTCCGACACCCCGCGACGTCCTGTGAGGCCGGCCGAGCGCAGGTAGCCGACTCCGGCATCCGCAAGCGACGCGGCGAGAGCGTCCTGGTCGAACTGCGGATTTGCGCGCGATCCCGGCAGCAGGCGCACGTCGACCAGGAACCGCACATCCGCCGCCCGCAGCAAGCCGATGAATTCGTCGACGGAGCGGTTCGAGTGGCCGATCGTGAAGTACGGGTTCGCCATCACTCAGCGGTCAGGCGCAACGCCGAACCTCTGTGCGCCGCGACGTGGCCGGTCTTGGCGCTCTGGATCTCGTACTGCGGGTCGTCGTCGCTCGCGTGGTGCGTGTAACCCTTGTAGTCGAAATCGGCGGTGTGCACTCGGATGACCGTGCCCGATACCTGACCCGCCTCGGAGTTCCACGTCACGTGGTCGCCGACAGTGAAATGTCTGGTCATCCCGTTCCTCCTGCACCTGCGCCGCCGTCGATTCAATCAGTCTCCTCGGGTCGTGGCCGCATGCCTAGCATGAGCATGCAGGGCAAGTGCACGGCTTCGAGGGGGAGGCAGCACATGAG
This sequence comes from Humibacter antri, assembly GCF_054777235.1. NCBI lineage: Bacteria > Bacillati > Actinomycetota > Actinomycetes > Micrococcales > Microbacteriaceae > Humibacter > Humibacter antri. The sequence goes on from NZ_BAAHAW010000014.1 coordinate 82,264, forward strand.
TACCGAGGCGCAATCGAAGACAAGTACCGAGGCGCAGCCGAAAATGAGTACCGAGGCGCAGCCGAAAATGAGTACCGAGGCGCAGCCGAAAATGAGTACTGAGGCGGAGCCGACAACAGGTACCGAGGCGCAGCCGAAAACAAGTACCGCGGCGCAGCCGAACGGAAACGTTCCGACGCGGCCGAAGGCGGCGACAGCCGTGGGGGAGCGGGCCGCCCGCGAGACGGCCGAGGCCGCACGCGAGACCGAGTGGGAACGGCCCAGCTTCGCCAAGGGCATCTACCTGGGCGACTTCGATCTGTCACTGGTCCACCCGCATCCGCGTGGCGACGCGCACGACGTCGAGCGTGGCCAAGAGTTCCTGACACGGCTACGAGCGGTGTGCGAGACCCTCGACGGCGGGCGCATCGAGCGTGAGGCGCGCATCCCCGACGAGTATGTCGCCGCGTTATCGGGATTGGGCGTCTTCGGCATGAAGATCCCGCAGGAATACGGCGGCCTCGGCCTCAGCCTGCTGTACTACGGGCGAGCGCTGATGCTGATCGGCTCGGTGCATCCCTCGATCGGCGCACTGGTCTCTGCACATCAGTCGATCGGCGTACCCGAGCCGGTCAAGTTGTTCGGCTCAGAGGAACAGAAGAAGAAGTACCTGCCGCGATGTGCGACTGGCGCCATCTCCGCGTTCCTTCTGACCGAACCTGATGTCGGCTCCGACCCGGCGAGAATGGCCGCAACCGCCACGCCCACCGACGACGGCTCCGCCTACCTGCTCGACGGCGTGAAGCTCTGGACCACGAACGGCGTGATCGCCGAACTCCTCGTGGTCATGGCACGGGTGCCGGAGCACGACGGGCAGAAGGGCGGCATCACCGCATTCGTCGTCGAGGCGGACTCGCCCGGCATCACGGTCGAGCACCGCAACGCGTTCATGGGCTTGAAGGGCATCGAGAACGGGGTCACACGCTTCAACGGTGTGCGTGTGCCGTCCGAGAATCGGCTCGGCCGCGAGGGACAGGGCCTCAAGATCGCACTGACCACGTTGAACACCGGCCGACTCTCGATTCCGGCGTTGTGCGCGGGGGCCGGCAAGTGGTCGCTGAAGATCGCGCGCGAGTGGTCGGCGCAGCGTGTGCAGTGGGGGCGCCCGATCGCACAGCACGAGGCCGTTGCGACGAAGATCGCGTTCATCGCCGCCACGGCGTTCGCGCTGGAGGCGGTGTTCGAGCTGTCGGCCGAACTCGCGGACTCCGGCATGAAGGATGTTCGCATCGAGGCGGCCCTCGCCAAGCTCTGGTCGAGCGAGATGGGCTACGTCGTCGCCGATGAACTCGTGCAGATCCGAGGCGGGCGCGGCTACGAGACGGCGGACTCGCTGCGGGCGCGAGGGGAGCGCGCCGTCGCCGCTGAGCAGCAGACGCGCGACATGCGCATCAACCGCATCTTCGAGGGGTCCACCGAGATCATGCACCTGCTGATCGCACGGGAGGCGGTGGATGCCCACCTGAAGGCCGCTGGCGACCTCGCCTCGCCTGACGCCGACCTTCGTGCCAAGGCGAAGGCTGCGGCGAAGGCGAGCGGCTTCTACGCGAAGTGGCTGCCGTCGCTTGTCGCCGGCAAGGGCAACGAGCCGGGAGCGTACCGCGAGTTCGGCCCGCTCGCGACCCATCTGCGCTACGTGGAGCGGGCATCCCGCAAACTCGCCCGGTCGACGTTCTACGGCATGGGCAGGTGGCAGGCCGGTCTCGAACACAGGGAGGCGTTCCTCGGCCGCATCGTCGACATCGGTGCCGAACTGTTCGCCATGGCCGCGTCATGCACCCGCGCCGAGATGCTCCGATCGGGGGACGCTCAGTCGGCGGACGCTCAGTCGGCGGATGCTCAGTCGGGGGATGCTCGGTCGTCGGATGCTCGGCGCGGTAGGTCCGCCTACCAGCTCGCCGATGCATTTTGCGGGCAGGCCAGGCACCGCATCGACCAGTTGTTCCGTGAACTGTGGGACAACACCGACGAGAAGGACCGCAAGCTGACCGAACGGGTGATGAACGGCGATGCCGTATGGCTGGAGAAGGGCGTGATCGACGCATCCGAGGGGACCGGGCCGTGGATCGCCGCCACCGCCGTCGACGGCACTGAGCCCACCGACGTGGGAAAGGAGAGCGTGCACCGGCCGTACCGGTGATGCACGTTGTCTCGACCGGCCGTTCGACGATCACATTGTCAGCGACCAGCTCCACTCGTAGACACCGGGGCGCACGATGAAGCGCGGCAGGGCATCCGGCCCCACCGACGCGCTGCCCAGGCCGCGATGTGCGATGTCGGCACGCACGATGGTCTCGTCGCGCCGCGGCAGTTCCCAGGAGTGTGGTGTCGTCTCGAGGTCCGCGACGCTCTGGTGCGACGCGGTGAACAGCACGGGTTCGGAGAACCACAGTCCGACTGTCCGAGCGCCGTCGCCGAGCGATGCGGCCGTCACGCCGGTGCGCCCGGCGTTCTCCTGCGGCCGCACGTACGGGGTCTGCAGGGCGTCCACAGTCGACCCCCACCGGCCCAGCAGCCCGGAGGAGCGCCGATCCGGATACGTCTCGTGCGGACCATCGCCCAGCCACTCCACCTGCTCGAAGCCCGGTACCAGCGCGAACTCGATGCCCACCCGGGGAATGTCCGGCAGCGACTCGGGCACGACGACGGTCTCGTGGAACTCGAGCGAGCCGTCGGATGCCCGCACGCGCTGCGTGTGCTCCACGACGTGTCCGGCGGACGTGGTGTATCGAGCCCGAACAACCGTCGTGTCGCCGTCGTGCTCCACGGCCTGGAGACTGCGCACGGCGTCTCGCAGGCCGGTGGTCTCCAACCGCTGCCCGAGCGGAATCGCCTTGTCGTTATCGGTGAGGGCGCGCCAGAGCTGCAGCCGCGGCCCCGCGGACATGAGCGGATGCCGCACAACGCCGTCGTCATCGAGGTGGACGGCCGCAGTGCTCGATACACCCTTCGACGCGTCTTCGGCGTGCTCAGGGAACTCGGGGAGCGACCAGCCGAGCTCTGTGAGCGAGCGAAGCGAGTCGAAGGACTTCGCCGGCACAACCCGAACCTCCAGCACGGCCAGCTCGGTGCCTGCAGGCGCCCACACCCCGTCCAAGCTGGTGCGCACCGTGACCCGCAACGCGAGTGCGCCCTCGTCGGCAAGCCCGCGCACGAGCTCCGCCGGCAGCACGACCTCCGCCATCTCACCCGCCTGGGCCGAGGCATTCAGCCGCACGGGGGCTGTCACACCGTCGATGCGCGCCACCGACGCCTCGATCGCGAGGCCCCCCAGCGATGCGAACGTCTGGCGGTTGAGCAGGCGCAGGCGGCCTTCTCGAGCCGCGGACGCATCGGAGACGATCTCGACCGGTGAGAACGCTCGCCGCACCTCGAAGATCGCCGGGTGCGGCGACCCGTTGGGAAAGAGCAGCCCGTCGATGCAGAAATTGCCGTCGTTCAGCGCATGGCCGAAGTCGCCGCCGTAGCGGTAGTGCTCGGCGCCTTCGGGGTCGAGTCCGTGGTCCTTCATCTCCCAGATGAACCCGCCCTGCAGTCCGGGTGTGGTGCGGATCGCCGCCCAGTAGTCGTCGAACGACCCGTTCGAGTTGCCCATCGCGTGGCTGTACTCGCACATGATGAGCGGTCGGTCGGCGCGCTCGCTCTTCGCGTACGACACGATCGCGTCGATCGGCGGATACATCGGGCACACGATGTCGGTCTGCGAATGCCCGCCGAACCAGTCCTTCGCGATCGCGCCCTCGTAGTGCACGGGGCGGGTCGAGTCGTAGCCGCGCACCCAGCCGGCGGCGGCATCCTGATTCAGGCCGGATCCGGTCTCGTTGCCGAGCGACCAGATGATGATGCTGGGATGGTTCTTGTCGCGCAGCACCATGCGCGACACGCGGTCGACGAACTGGTTCAGGTACCGGGGGTCGTCGCAGATCGACCACGCCCAGTCGTGTCCTTCCACGTCGGCCTCGTCGATGACGTAGAAGCCGTACTCGTCGGCCAGGTCGTAGAAGGCGGGGTCGTTCGGGTAGTGCGACGTGCGGATCGCGTTGAAGCCCCACCGCTTGAGATTCGCCAGTTCGCCGGCGATCTGCTCCCTGGTGAGCGTGCGGCCGGTGCGCGGGTCGAACTCGTGCCGGTTGACGCCCTGCAGCATGATGCGCCGCCCGTTCACCGTGAGGTCGCGCCCGACGATCTCGACCCGGCGAAACCCGACTCGCAGCGAGGCCGAGTCGAGCACGGCACCGTTCTCGTCGACGAGCTCGATCGTGATCGGGTAAAGCACAGGTGTCTCGGCGGTCCACGGCGACGCATCCGGCAGCTCGAGGGAGGCGGATGCCCGTCCGTGCGGTTCCGGAAAGTTCATTGCGGTCGCGATCGATGCGAGTGTGCGCAGCGGCTCGGGCAGCGGCATCCGTGCGGCGTTCTTCGCGTGCAGGGAGAACACCGTCTCCTCCAGCGGCACCTGGGCGAGCAGCTCCTGCAAGTGCCCGTCCTCCGGGTCGACCATCAGTCGTGTCGATACCGGAGTGACGATCGATGCGGGAACGGATGCCGCACCCAGTCGCACCCGTACACTCAGCCCGGCGGGCGCCGCGTCGTTCGGCGCGCCGACGATCGTCTGCACGTCGAGCCGTCCAGTGCCCGACGCCGTGTCGAAGTCCGCGACGACGCGTACGTCGCGCAGGAAAACCGGAGACGTCGCGTACAGCCGCACCCCGCGGGTGATGCCGCCCAGCCACCACTGGTCCTGGTCCTCGATGTAGCTCGCGTCGGACCACTTCACGACAGTGAGCTCGAGCTCGTTGTCGCCGGCGTGCACGAGCTCTGTCACGTCGAATTCCGCGGCCAGACGACTGCCCTTGCTCGCCCCTGCCTGAACTCCGTTCACGCTCGCCAGCAGCACGCTCTCCGCCGCGCCGACACTGAGCACGATGCGCCGGCCGTTCCACACCTCGGGCACCGTGAACGCACGGCGGTAGACGCCGGTCGGGTTCGCCTGGGGAACGCGTGGCGGAGCGTCGGGGAACGGCATCGTGATGTTGAGGTACTGCGGCGCATCGTCGGTGCCCTGAAGCGACCACGCGCCCGGCACCCGGATGTCCCGCCACTCGTCCGCGAGTGCGGCCTCCGGGCTCGGCAGTAACTGGAATCGCCAGGTTCCGTCGAGGTCGATGACGTCGCTCAGCGATTCTCCGTCGAAGCCGGTCGTCCGCGGCACGGCGTTGGTGCGTTCGCGTCCCACCGACGTGATCTCCGGATGCCGCCACACGGCCGCTGCGGCGCCGTCGAGCGAGGCTGATCCTCGTGGTGATGCAGGCATTCGAGCTCCTTGCGAATCATGGGTTACGGGTTCCTGGCGTGCGCGGCCGGTGGGAGGTTCTCGGGGTTCTCGTCGGCAGCCATTGGAGTTTCAGTCGACATTCGTGTTCCGGCGACGACATTCGTTCGCTTTCGGAATAGTCGTTCAGATTGCACCGCAGCTTATGGATTGACAAGTTCCCGTAAGCAATCGTAGGCTGCCTGCGCATCACATCCGGCCCGGGAGCAAGCTCTCCGGGGCTCAATGACGAGGGAGTCAGATATGCAAGGTCAGCACAATTTCGGTGCTCCGGTCTCCGGCATCAGCCGGCGGGACATCCTCAAGTTCGGCGGCGTGGCCGCTCTCGGCGCTGCAACCGTTCCGCTCCTCGCCGCGTGCTCGTCGGGCAGCAGCGGATCGTCCACCTCCGGGGGCGGCAGCATCACCTTCGGCTCGAACTACTCCGACCCTGCACCGAAGGCGGCATTCGCGTCGCTGACGAGTGCGGCGACGAAGTCGACCGGGGTGAAGATCGACGTCAACACCGTCGACCACAACACGTTCCAGAACAACATCACCTCCTATCTGCAGGGCACGCCGAACGATCTGTTCACCTGGTTCGCCGGCTACCGCATGCAGGTCTTCGCCAACCAGGGTCTGATCGAACCGATCGATGACGTGTGGGACAAGATCGGCAAGAACTTCCCCGACTCGGCGAAGGCATTGTCGAAGGGAACCGATGGCCACTACTACATCGTTCCCATCTACAACTACCCGTGGGTCGTGTTCTACAACAAGAGCACGTTCCAGGAGAAGGGCTACGAGGTTCCGACGACCTGGGACCAGATGATCACGCTCTGCAAGAAGATGCAGGCAGACGGACTGATCCCCTTCGCATTCGGTCAGCAGGACGGATGGCCGGCGCTCGGCACGTTCGACATTCTCAACCTGCGCATCAACGGCTTCGACTACCACATGAAGCTCATGCAGCACAAAGTGCCGTGGACCGACTCCAAGGTGACCGATGTGTTCAACCAGTGGGCCGAACTCATGCCGTACATGCAGACGGGTGCGACCGGTCGCATCTGGCAGGACGCCGTCAAGACGCTCGAGGCCAAGCAGGCGGGCATGATGTTCCAGGGCACCAACCAGGTCGCAGCACAGTACGTGACCGACAACGCGAACCTCGACGACCTGGACTTCTTCGTGTACCCGGAGATCAATCCGACGTACGGGCAGGACTACATGGACGCCCCGGCCGATGGCTTCTGCCTCGCGAAGAAGGCGAAGAACGTCGACCCGGCCAAGAAGGTTCTCGAGTACATCGGCACAGGTCAAGCCGAGGCCGCCTACCTGAAGAACGACAAGTGGGACGTCGCGCTGGCCACCGACGCGAACGTGCCCACCTACAACGCGATTCAGAAGAAGTCCGTCGAGGTGATCAAGGCGTGCAAGAACGTCGCACAGTTCCTCGACCGCGACAGCGACCCTGGATTCGCGGACAACACGGTCGCCGCTGCCGTTGACAAGTTCATCAACAGCCCGACTCCCGACACGATCAAGTCCATCCAGTCCAGCCTGGAGGCGCAGGCGAAGTCCGTCTTCACTGCTGCACACTGATGACCGTGTCCGACAAGCCGATGGCCGTGAGGTCCGAGGCTCGCCCGCCGGCGCCGCGTACGCGGCGTCGGCGGGTGCGGCGGTTCACCAAGCGGGACCGCATCGTGATCATCGTGCTGCTGGGCATCCCGTTGCTCGCCGACCTGGCCTTCGTCTGGTTCCCTGCCGTGACGAGCGTCGTGCTCTCGTTCACGAGCTGGAACGGCGTCGGGCCGATCCAGCCGTGGGTCGGCACGCAGGAATACAAGTACGCGTTCACGATCGACCCGCAATTCTGGCCCGCCGTTGTGCACAACGTGATCTGGATCCTGGTGTTCGGCCTGATCGCAACGCCGCTGGGGATGCTCATCGCGGTGATACTCGACCGCAACCTCAAGGGCAGCCGGATCTACCAGAGCGTCTTCTTCATCCCGGTCATGCTCTCGCTGGCGCTGATCGGCATCATCTGGGAGCTGATGTACTCGCAGAACTACGGACTCATCAACACGCTGCTGGGGCGCACGGGGTCGAACGCCATCAATTGGATCGGTAACCCGAACCTCAACCTCTGGGCCGTGCTGGTGGCCGCATCCTGGCGCCAGGTCGGCTACGTGATGATCTTGTATCTGGCGGGGCTCAAGGGTGTCGACACTTCGTTGAGAGAGGCCGCTCAGATCGACGGTGCCAACCCGTGGCAGACGTTCTGGCGAGTCGTCTTCCCCGTGCTGAAACCCATCAACATCGTGATCATCGTCATCACGGTGATCGAGTCCCTGCGCGCCTACGACATCATCTACATCATGAGCCACGGCACCGTGCTGCCCGGCTTGGAGCTGCTTTCGCTGCTGGTGACGCAGGCCATCATCGGGCAGACCACCCGCATCGGGTATGGGTCCGCGCTGGCCACGGTGCTTCTGGTCATCTCTCTCGTGCCGATCATCATCTTCCTGGTTCAGTCGTTGCGGAAAGAGGACGAAGCATGACAACGCTCTCCAGTGCGCGCGCAGCGGCGTCCGCCCGAGCCGGCGGTGCCCGGCGTCGGCAAGACGGGGTGCGGCCCGGCCGTGTCGCCGCACACATTTTCCTGATCATCATGGCGGTTGCGTGGATTCTGCCGCTGCTCTTCGCCCTCTACATCTCGTTGCGGCCGATCAGCAGCACAGCGAAGTACGGCTACGTCTCGCTGCCGATCGGCGGTTTGACGTTCGAGAACTACGTGAACGCCTGGACCGAGGGGCAGATGGGGCACTACCTCATCAACTCGGCGATCATCACCATTCCCGCCGTGCTCATCACACTGCTCTTCGCCTCGGCGGTCGGGTTCGTCATCGCCCAGGTGAAGTTGCGCGGCCGGCTCGTGCTGCTCATCGTCTTCACCGCAGGCAATCTGTTGCCGCAGCAGGCGTTGATCACGCCGCTGTATCGCATCTTCTTGAGCATCCCGCTGCCGGACTGGCTGTCTTCCAGTGGTCTCATGTACGACTCGCTCTTCGGACTGATCGTCATCAACGTGGCGTTCCAGGTGGGGTTCTGCGTGTTCGTGCTGAGCAACTACATGACCACCATCCCTGGCGACATCTACGAGGCGGCGCTGGTCGACGGCGCGAGCCTGTGGACCCGGTTCTGGGGCATCACACTGCCGATCTGCAGGCCGGCGCTCGCTGCGCTCGGCACGCTGCTGACGATCTGGATCTACAACGACTTCTTCTGGGCGACGGTGCTCATGTCCACCGGGTCGAAGCGCCCGATCACGTCTGCGTTGAACAATCTGCAGGGCCAGTTCGTCAGCAATCAGAACATGATCGCCGCAGCCGCATTGATCGCCGCGGTGCCGACACTGATCGTGTACCTCGTGTTGCAACGCCAATTCATCTCAGGCCTCGCCCTCGGCGCAACCAAAGGATGACCCGCATCCGATCGACACCGCTTCATCGCAGACAGAGGAGATGTCGGAATGCCGACGAATGGGGACTCGTCAGGGCGGCCCAGCGGCGGCGCTGACCTGCCGGGCGAGCTTCGCAGGCAGCGCATGCTCGCCATGCTCGCCGATCGCGGCTTCGTGCGGGTCAATGAGCTGAGCGAGGCGTTCGGCGTGTCCGGGGTGACCGTGCGGGGCGACCTCGCTCAGCTCGAAGATGCGCAGGGTATTCGGCGGGTGCGAGGCGGCGCAGTCCCTCGCGCCGTCGCCGGGCTGCTCGAGCATCCGGTGGAAGAGTCACTACGCAGTTCAAAGGAAGAGAAACGCGCGATTGCGCGTGCAGCCGCAGCACTCGTCGAGCCGGGGATGAGCGTTCTCCTCGATGTGGGCAGCACCTGTCTTGCCGTCGCGCTCGAACTCGTGGGTCGCGACGACCTCCACGACGTCACGGTCGTCACCAACGGGCTGACGATCGCGCTGGAGCTGGAGCATGCCATACCCCGCATACAAGTGATCGTCACCGGCGGAGCGTTGCGCCCGCTTCAGCATTCGCTTGTCGCACCGTTCGCCACCGAGGTGCTGCAGCGTGTACACGCCGACCTGGCGATCCTCGGCTGCAACGGGGTGGATGCCGTCACCGGCGTGACGAATATCAACCTGCCCGAGGCGGAGATCAAGCAGGCTATGCTGCGGGCGTCGGCCCGCGCGGTCGTCGTCGCGGACGGCTCGAAGGCGGGGCAGGTGCATCTCGGCCGCATCGGCGGGTTGCAGGCCTTCACTACGATCTTTCTCGGAGCATCCGCCGATGCGAATTCAGTGAACCGGCTCCGTGCAACACGATCTGTTGATATCGAGCTGATCGAGACCCACCCGGGTCGTCCGAGCGCAAGCCGGCATGCCCGTTCCCGACGTTCGGAGGATGCTTCGTGATCGACCGCCTGTACCTGCGCGCCGCCGGAGTCGGCCTTCTGCTCGACCTGCGCGACGCCGATGTGCGCGTGGCGCACTGGGGCGCCGACCTCGGCGAGGAAGGCGACCGGCTCGATCCGGCTCTGTTCACGGCTTCTGCCGCGCACTCGTCGTTCGACGAACCGGTGCCGGTGTCGCTCATTCCGCAGCCGTCGCGCGGGTGGCGTGGAACACCGGGGATCGCCGGCGATCGGGGCGGCCGAGGGTTCGCGCCGCGCCTGAAGCTGCAGGATGTGCGGCAGGCCCGACTCGAGCATGCGAGCGGAGGCGGCACGCAGCGTGCCGAACTCGTGCTCTTGGACGAGGCATCAGCTCTACGCGTGGACGTCGCCCTCACTCTGCATTCCACCGGCCTGCTGCTCATCGATCAGAGCGTCACGAACATCGGGGGCGCCGGGTACACGCTCGCCGCGCTCGACGCGAGCCTTCCGGTGCCGAGCCAGGCGACCGAGTCCCTCGACCTGACCGGGCGATGGGCGCGGGAGAAGCATCCGCAGCGCCGCCGCATCGATCAGGGCTCCTGGACGCGGAGCGCGCGGCATGGCCGTACCGGCCACGACTCGACCCTGGTGATCGCGGCCGGATCACCAGGGTTCGGCTGGCGGTCCGGAGAAGTGTGGGCGCTGCACCTGGGCTGGAGTGGTGACCACACCAGCCGTGTGGAGCGCACGGGCGACGGGCAGACCGTGCTGGCCGTCGGGGAGCTGCTTCACTCCGGCGAACTGGTGCTCGCACCGGGCGAGATGTACACCGCACCGACCGCATACGCGGCGTACTCGGCAGACGGACTCGACGGGGTGAGCGCTCGCTTCCACGAGTGGGTGCGGAGCCGTGCCGGGCATCCGTCGGCACCGCGCCCGGTCATGCTCAACACGTGGGAGGCCGTCTACTTCAACCACGACCTGACCGTGCTCCGCCAGCTGGCCGACGCCGGTGCCGACCTGGGCGTCGAGCGGTTCGTGCTCGACGACGGCTGGTTCCTCGGGCGGCGGAACGATGCGAAGGGTCTCGGCGACTGGTTCGTCGATCCCGATGTCTGGCCGCAGGGTCTGACGCCGCTGATCGAGCACGTCAAGGGCAAGGGGATGCAGTTCGGGCTCTGGGTCGAGCCCGAGATGATCAACGAGGACTCCCAGATCGCACGCGAGCATCCGGACTGGATCTCTCGCCCGAACGGGGCCGACGGCCGACTTTCGTTGCCGTGGCGCCATCAGCAGGTGATCGACCTGGTGAATCCGGATGCCTGGGACTACATCTACGCGCGACTGGACGCCCTGCTCAGTGAGTACCCCATCGACTACCTGAAGTGGGATCAGAACCGCGACCAGGTCGAGCTCGGGCATGACGGGCGTCCGTCGACGCACGAGCAGACGCTCGCCGCGTACCGGCTGTTGGACGCACTGCGCGCCGCGCATCCAGGCGTCGAGATCGAGAGCTGCTCCTCGGGAGGCGCACGCGTCGACCTCGGCATCCTGCAGCGCACCGACCGCGTGTGGGCATCCGACACGAATGATGCGCTGGAGCGGCAGACGATTCAGCGCTGGACGGGTCTCGTGCTGCCGCCCGAACTGGTCGGCGCGCACGTCGGACCGGCGACAGCGCACACCACGCACCGAACGCACGACCTGTCGTTCCGTGCCATCACCGCCCTGTTCGGCCACTTCGGCATCGAGTGGGACGTTCGATCGCTGACGGATGCCGAGCGCACGCAGTTGCGTGCCGCGATCGACTTCTACAAGACGAACCGTTCGCTCCTGCACACCGGCCGTGCCGTGCGCATCGACCGTCCCGACGACACGGATTGCGCGTATGGAACCGTCTCGCATGACGGCTCCCGCGCGGTCTTCGTGTACGCCGCACTCGCCTCGTCGCCGAACGAGCTGGCGGCGCGGCTGCGTTTCGCGGGGCTCGACCCGGAGCGCGACTACCGCGTCGCACTCGGGCTGCCGCTCGACCCGCACGCTGGCGCTTTGCGCGGCGTCCCGTCCTGGCTGCGGGGGATCGCCGTGGAGGGCGCAGAAGGGGGTGTCGTGGTTCCGGGGCGGGTGCTGACGACGGCGGGTCTGCCGATGCCCGACCTGCATCCGGAGCACGCCCTGCTGCTCACGTTGACCGCGGTGTGATGTCCGGCCGGGCGAAGGCCCGTACCGCCCGCACCACTCACTGAGCGAGCGAGCGAGTCGAAGTGTCGCCGCCCGCGACCATCCAGGCGATCACTTCCACGTTCGGGCCACGGGGATCGGCATCCGCTACACGATATTTCGGCAGCGGATGCCGATTGGTGTAGCGGATGCGGGTCAGGTGGTCATCGTGCAGAAAAAAATAGGAGCGCTGCAGGGCAAGCTACGCATTTCGCCGGGAAGGCTCGGCGCGCTCTACTATCGGCACGGAGGTGTCGATGAAGCGCGCACTGATTGTCGTGGACGTACAGAACGAGCACATTCGTGGGGGACTGGCGGTCACGCACCCGTCGATCCACGAGAGCATGCCGAACATCGCCATGGCGATGGACACGGCCGCCGATCTCAAGGTGCCCACCGTGGTGGTCTGCCGGGTCGAGCGGCCCGGGTCGCCGCATTTCGCACAGGACGAGCCCGGCTCGGCGATCCATTCCCTGATCGCAGACAACCCGCGAGACGCCACGGTGATCACTTCGGGCGCTGCGGGCGATGGGGAGGGCGATCTGGCCGGCTGGCTGCGCGACCGCGACGTCACGGTGGCAACGCTCGTCGGGTACACGGCCGAGGGCGCGATCGGTCGGCTGGCGACGTTGCTCGCTGCGTCCGGCATGACCGTCGAGGTGCTCGAAGACTCGACCGGATCCCACGAGCAGCAGGCACACGACCTGGATGCCCGTGCCGTCTACGAAAGCGCGCTCGACCGGCTGGAGCATCAGGAATCCGTCATCGTCGGTACGGCGATGGACTGGGAAGAAGCCGTACGGGAAGACCGATCGGTGAAGCGGGTACGCGTCGGCACGGCAGCGGAGAGCGAGCGCCCGTCCCGGCTGCGCGATGAGTTCGAGCGAATCGAGGATCGCGTGCGGTCGCTCGCGGAGGAAGGCGCGGCGAGTTCCGAGGCGTTCCAGCTGCAGCACACCTTTGCGATCGGCGTGCAGCCACTCTGACACCGCAGGCTCTCACCGCATTTCAGCGCGCGGACCGCCGCGGCGATTCGTCCCTGTCGCGACCGTCACGCGACAATGGGACTTCGGACACTGGTGCGGACGCGAGGAGGCGTGATGACCGACGACGGTGCTGCGCGAGACCGGGGTGAACGAGACGGGAATGCTCGAGAGGCTGCCGGCCGAGGCGATTCCGCAGGCGGTGCCCGCGATGCAGACCGCTACGAGGAAGGCATCGTCACCGACTTCAGCCGCCGCATGAGCTACTCGTCCTATCTGGGGCTCGGCCAGCTGCTGTCGGCGCAGCATCCGGTGAGCACTCCCGAGCACCACGATGAGCTGTTGTTCATCGTGCAGCACCAGACCACGGAGCTGTGGCTCAAGCTCGTGCTGCACGAGCTCACGGATGCCTGCAGGCTGCTGCGCGAGAACGAGTTGCAGCCGGCGCTGAAGCGCATCGCCCGCGTGAAGCACATTCAGCGCACCCTGACGGACCAGTGGTCGGTGCTCGCCACCCTGACGCCCACGGAGTATGCGCAGTTCCGCGGATTCCTCGGCAACTCGTCCGGATTCCAGTCCTGGCAGTACCGCGCCGTCGAGTTCACGCTCGGCAACAAGGATGCCCGCATGCTGCGGGTTTTCGAGAACGATGCGTCCGCGCACGACCTGCTGTCGGGCATCCTGAACGCTCCGACCTTGTACGACGAATTCCTCCGCTATCTCGCCAGAGCGGGCTTCGAGGTGCCCGCGTCGGCTCTCGGGCGCGACGTCACGCAGGCGTACCGCATGAACGAGGAGCTCATGCCGGTGATCCGTGAGATCTACGAGCGCGCCGAGGAGCACTGGTCGGCGTACGAGGCGTGCGAGGAACTGGTCGACCTGGAGGAGAACTTTCAGCTGTGGCGGTTCCGGCATCTGAAGACGGTGCAGCGCACCATCGGCATGAAGACGGGTACCGGCGGGTCCAGCGGCGTGCCGTTCCTGCAGAAGGCGCTCGACATCGTCTTCTTTCCCGAGTTGTACGCCGTGCGCACGCAGATCGGTGCGCCGGCGTAGGCGGCGGTCGATGTTGGAAGACGGCCAGATCGTCGCGTTCGACGCGGCGTGGACCGGGTCGTTCCGCGGCCCCAGCGCCTACGCACTGCGCGACGGCCTGCTGCACCCGGTCGCACCGGATGCCCGCGCCGACATCGAGATACCGGGCACGCTCTTTCCGCGTCTCACCGATCACCACGTGCACCTGACGCTCATCGATCCCGAGCCGCTGCTCGCCGGCGGCATCACGCATGTCGTCGATCTCGGCGGCGACCCCGCGCACACTGGCCGGCTGCGCAGGGACGCGGCGCTCTACGGGTCGACAGAGGCGGGATCGACGCTGCCCGACATCCATATCGCCGGCGCCTTCCTGACGTGCCCGGGCGGGTATCCGAAGGGCCGCGACTGGGCGCCTGACACGTCGGTCGTCGAACTGAGCGACCCCGAGCAGGCGGAGGCTGCCGTGCGCACGCAGGCGGCGGTCGGGGCATCCGTCATCAAGGTCACGCTCAACAGCGATGCCGGCCCGGTCCCGGCGCCGGAGCTGCTGGTCGCCATCGTCACGGCCGCACGCGCCGAGGGCGTGCCGGTCGCCGCTCACGTCGAGGGCGAGGGCATGACAGAACTGGCGCTCGACGCCGGCGTCAACGTGATCGCGCACACGCCGTTCACGGAACGGCTCGAGCCGGAGCTCGTCGCGCGCATGTCCCGCGCGGGCACCGCCGTCATCTCGACGCTCGACATCCACGGCTGGGGCGACCGCACGCCTGCCTTCGAGATCGCCGTTCACAACGTGCGACATCTCACGGCCGCCGGTGTGCGCGTGCTGTACGGCACCGACCTCGGGAACGGCCCGTTGCCGTTCGGCGTGAACGCACGCGAGCTCGACGCGCTCGCGGCAGCGGGGCTGGAGCGCGACACCCTGGTCGCCGGCATTGCGGGGTCGGCGCACGCGGATGCGATCGGCCCGCGGTTCGCGTGGGTACCCGGCACCCCGCCCGAGAGCCCGGCAGACACGGCCAGCTGGCTGGCGGGTGCCCGCGCGACGACGATCGACTACCTGGAGGAAACCCTGCAATGAGCACACCCGATCCCTTCCTCGCCTACGCCAGAAGGGCGGACCGCAGCGACGGGCTCGCGCACTTCCGGTCGCGGTTCGTCGCCTCGGACGGGCTCGTCGCCTACTTCGACGGCAACTCGCTCGGCCGGCCGACGACGGCGAGCGTCGAGCGCATCCAGCGATTCCTCACGCAGGGCTGGGGCGGTCGCCTCATCCGCGGCTGGGACGAGGAGTGGATGGAACTGCCGTTCACGATCGGCGACCGCATCGGGCGGGTGGCGCTGGGCGCGGCGCCCGGCCAGACCATCGTCGGCGACTCGACGACGGTGCTGCTGTACAAGCTGGCCAGAGCGGCTGTGGATGCCCCGCGAGCCAGCGCGTCGGGCGGAGGAAAGCGCACCGAGATCGTGCTCGACACCGACAACTTCCCGACCGACAGATACGTGCTCGACGGCATCGCAAGCGAGCGCGGGCTCACGCTGCGCTGGATCGAGGCGGATCCTGCGTCGGGCGTGTCGCCCGAACAGGTCGCCGCCGTCGTGGGGGAGCAGACGGCGCTCGTGGTGCTCAGCCATGTGGCCTACCGCTCCGGCTATCTCGCCGACGCGCAGGCGATCACGCGCATCGCCCACGACGCAGGGGCGCTCGTACTCTGGGATCTTTGCCACTCCGTGGGAGCGGTCCCCGTCGAACTGGACGCGTGGGAGGTGGATCTGGCCGTCGGATGCACGTACAAGTACCTGAACGGCGGGCCGGGATCTCCGGCGTTCGCGTATGTGCGCGACGACCTTCAGCAGGTGCTGCGTCAGCCGATCCACGGGTGGCTCGGCTCCGCGGATGCCTTCATGATGGGCCCGGAGTACCGGCCTGCGGATGGCATCCGGCACTTCATCAGCGGCACCCCCTCGATCATCGGCATGCTGGCCATGCAGGACACGCTGGGCATGATCGAGGACCGCGGCATCGATGCAGTGCGGGCGAAGTCGCTCGCGTTGACGGACTTCGCGATCGAGCTGACCGATGAGTGGCTGGTGCCGCTGGGTGCCGTGCTGGCATCGCCACGGGATGCCGCGCGCCGCGGCGGGCACGTGACCGTGCAGCACCCGGCGATGCGCGAGGTGACGGCTGCGCTCTGGAAGCAGGGCGTGATCCCGGACTACCGCGACCCGGGCGGTCTGCGCATCGGGCTGTCGCCGCTGTCGACCTCGTTCGAGGAGATCTATGACGGAATGGTCGCCGTACGGGATGTTCTGCGCGGGGAGCTGCTGCGCGCCGCCGGACTGGCGTGACGATGGCACGGCCGGCAGGGCGTTCGCGTCATGGTGCGTGCTACGAGGTGTTACATGGAGACCGTGACGCACCGCGAGATGCGTAACCGCAGCGGGGAGATACTGCGTCGCGTCGAGGCCGGCGAGACGATTCGCATCAGCAACATGGCCGGTGCTCGGCGCTGATGCCTTGCAGCCGGCTGCCGACGATCGTCCGAGTCACTCCGGCGGGACGGCTTCGCTCAGTGCGGCCCGATACGCCATCGTGGTGGCGAGGATCGACAGCGAGCGGTGGAGAACGACCTCAGGGGCAAGAGCAGGATCCACCGGATCCTCCACCGGTGGGATCGATGCACATGCCGCTTCGATGGCGGCAGTCTCGCCGCGGCTCACCGTGTACTCGTTCGCGATCGTTCGCAACACGTCGCCGAGATCGATCCGGCCTGCCTCCTCCGCAGTGCCCAGAACCTCGAGCGCTGCATCGAGCCAGCGTCGGTCGTCAAGCTCGGCATCCTCGGCCGCATCCGTGACGTCGCAGAACAGGGACATGTGCGCCGCCCACAAGACGGGAAAGGACTCCTCGTCGTTGTCGTAGGGGAACCGCGCTGCGCGCTCGATGTAGTCGATCGCACGGTCGCGAGCGGTATCCCACACCAGCAGGGACTTGCCGATCAGGTTGTCCGAGGCGACCGAGTGTGGATTCAGCCGGGGCAGCGGGCGGGGGGTGCCGAAGGTGGTCGGCAGGCGCGGGGAGCTCCACGGCACATCGGAGTCGGATGACACTTTTCGACTGTAGGTCATCAGGCTTTATTGGTTCCGGTAGATCTCCGAGCGGTGGCCGAGTCCGATCGCGATGATCGTCAGCGTGTCATCCTGGATTTCGGCGATGATCCGCCAGTCGTCGATGCGGTAGCGCCAGTAGCAGGCGCGGTCCGCGGTTAGCTCTTTCCCGCGCTGCCGGTGGTCGTCGAGGTCGCAGACTTCGTGGAGATAGGACTTGATGGGCCGCAGCACCGACTTGTCGAGGCGACGGGCGGCCATATCGAACTGCGACGAGGTCTGAAGGCGCGAACGACTCACACGCCCAACTCATCCCACAATTCCGACGCCGGGCGGCTTTCCTTGCCGGATTCCTCCCAGTCCTGTACGACTGAGTCCGCCCAGAAGCGCTCTTCCCGGCCATCAAGGTGCTCGTGCAGCGCCTCACGCACATAGAACGTCTTGGAACGACCGGTGCGACGAGCCAGCGCTTCCAGCCGAGATTCGTCATCCGGCGCGAGCCTTATTGAGATCGCCACGATCACCACCTCCTGCGATACAAGTGTCGCGCGCGACGCACGCAAGGGGATCCTCTAGCGCTCCCATGGCGCCGACCGTGATTCGCTTACCTGGTGGGTTGGGTTGCGGATTTTTGGGTCGCGGCCAGTAGCGCAGCGATCTGGGCACGGCGGGTACGCGATGCCGGGACGACTTGGGTGTATCGCAACACTTGGAACGGAAGATCACAGAGTTTGTCTTGCTCGAGCCGCGCTCTGACGACCAACCGGTCGCCGAACTCGCCACCGATCGTGGCGGCGTCCGCATAGCCGATGCCCGTTACCGCCGGCCAGGTGATCCGCAGTAATGGTTCACCGTTGACTGGCTTAGCGTTCCAGAACCGGATGCCCTCGTCATCGACT
>NZ_BAAHAW010000015.1:0-13731 GCF_054777235.1 Humibacter antri
CCACGACAACGAACCGCCCAAACCGAAATCATCCACCGGCCACGAGCACATCGGTGGATCCAGGCTTAGGCATCGCAGGCAAGAAGGCGCTCGTCACCGGCAGCGACTCCGGCATCGGCTGGCACACGGGGCGCGCACTTCTGAGCGAGGGGGCATCCGTCGTCCTCACGGATCTTGATCAGACGAAGCTCGACGAGGCGGTCACGCGGATGGATGCCCCGCCAGGGGCGCTGCACGCGTTCGCTGCCGACGTCACCGACCTCGACGGCCTCGCACGACTGCACAAAGACACGACGGATGCGGTCGGGCCCATTGACATCCTCGTGCAGTGTGCCGGCATCACCGGCACGCAGGGCGCGTTCGATGAGATCGATGATGACGGATGGAGCAGCACCATCGAGACGGACCTACTCGGACCGGCGCGCGTCGCGAGGGAGTTTCTCCCCGACCTTCGCCGCGGCTGGGGGCGACTGGTGTTCATCTCCTCCGAGGACGGTGTTCAACCGTACGCGAACGAACTGCCATACTGCGTGGCGAAGGCGGGCATCCTCGCGCTGTCGAAGGGCCTGTCGAGGGCATGCGCGAAGGACGGGCTCCTGGTGAATACGGTCTCGCCGGCGTTCATCCACACACCGATGACCGACGCGATGATGCGCGAGCGCGCGGATCAGCTCGGCACGAGCGTGGACGATGCCGTCCAGTCGTTCCTCGACGAAGAACGGCCCTTCTTGGAACTCAAGCGGCGCGGCGAGCCCGACGAGGTGGCATCCGTTATCGCGTCCCTCTGCTCTGATGCCGCATCCTTTGTTGTGGGGTCGAACTACCGGGTCGACGGTGGCTCGGTCGCCACGATCTGATGCGGCCCACTCAAACCGCGTGAGCGATGATCAGCAGGAGCCACACGATCGTCCACGCCGGAATCGCGCCAAAGAAGCACGCCATCACAACGAGCCGCGGCGGCTGCGCGATGAATACCCGCAGTAGCACCATGGCCGCGTAAAGCAGAGCCACCACGATCGCACCGAGCACCGAAAACGGCACACTATTGCGCAGTTGCAGCAAGAGCACGGCGACGCAGATCACCGCCGTGATCGCTCCGACCACGAGCCACACGCGCCCGGTCGAGCTCCGCAACGCTGGCTGATTGCGCACGAGCGTCGGATCGGGGTCGCGCGCCGGATGGTGGCGGTCCTCAGGCAGTTGAGCCACGTCAATCCACTCGGATGAGCGGCAGCCCCGACTCGGGATCGACGCGCTTGCGTAGCCGCTCCTCCGTCCCGGTGAGCACGACCTCGCACGTTGGGCGCACCACCGCACGCTGAAGGTGCCCGCCGAGCGCTTCTCCGGTCGACCGGGCGATCACCACGTGGGCGTGCACCGACGGCTCACCCTCGTTGTCCGCCACATCGCCCACCAGCGACACGAGTTCGACCTGCTCCTGGAGTTCGACCGACGTGCGATATTCCTTGGCTTCCCAGTCGAACCAGGCGAGCTGCACGGATGACAGCGCGCCGATCGCCGTGAAGCTCGCACTCTCGATGCGCTCGCGTTTCGCGAACTCGCCGAGCCCTTCGAGCAGCTCGTCGCCCGTCTGGAAGATCACCGCGAACCGTCGCGGGTCTTCATCCACCTGCTTGTGTTGCATCAAGCCTTCCTTCCCGTCATGCTGCGCATCGCTTCCGGCCCCGACGCAGACCGTCGGTGATTCCCGCAACGCACCTTCTTCGCTCCGGTCTCAACCCCCAACGAAGCTTGGAACGTCGGGCCTGTCGTGCTCGGTCTGCGCTCTCGCCCCGTCCGCTATCTAGAGGATCGGCCGGCCGCCGGTGACCGCGACGCGGGCTCCCGAGATGTACGACGCCTCATCGCTTGCCAGAAGCACATACACGGCGGCGAGTTCGGCAGGCTGGGCCGGGCGGCCAAGCGGAGTGCTTCCTTTTCGATCCCCCTTCGATTCGAGACCACATGCTACGTACAGTGCCCTGGCGTAGCGTTCGATCATGAAAACCTCCTCAGCCGCGAACGACGCCGACATCGGCGTGCTCGGTCTGCGTTCGGTACTGGTCGGCTCGCTACCGCCGGCACTTCTTACCGCGTCGGCTCCAGAACGGTACGCCATCGAAGCGGTCTTCACCAGGCGCCCGGAGGTCGAGGAACTCGCCGGCATCTTGAGCCCCGAGACCCGCGACTTCCTCACCGAGCATGGGCATCCCACCATCGAATTGACCATCTCCGATCGCCGTCTCGTGATCGCGAATACGAACCTCGAGGAACTGCGTGACGGACTTGCCGCGCTTCTCGGCGAGCGGCTCGCCGAGATCAGCGTGCAGGTCAGGGCGAAGCGCGTGATCGCCGCAGCGCAATCCAAGATCGCCAGCGACCTGGAACAGGATCGCGCCGCCGCGGTCGTCAAACTCGCCGAATCCGTCAACTTCGCCGCGCGGGTGCCGGCTCCCACTGCATCCGATCCGGCGCTCTAGCGCTGAGACAGCGCGGCCACGTCCACCGTGCGCTCAACGACGGAGGTCGCCACCGTGCGCAACGGAAGTCCGCGGTCGCGGGCCTAGCGACGGAGCGCGTCGAAAGCGTTGTCCATGCTCAGCCGCAGCTTGGGCGAATCGACTGGGGTGCGCTGGGTGTCGCTACGCCGGCCCCCGTTCACGGGGGTGAGCGGGTACCTTTGGAGAAGGTTGTCCCGGACCCTGATCGCCTGACTTCTCAACAGTCGTCGCGAAGCGGCGAGAACGGGCGGACACCATGACCACGATCCAGGCTCCCTCCGGAATGCAACCGGTCAGGGTCACGACGCCGCACGCGGCGGCGTCGAACGAGTACACCGCGCTGGCCCGAGCCATCCAGGAGTCCGGGCTGATGCGGCGTCGGTACGGGTATTACTGGACGAAACTCGTCGGCGTGCCGATCACTCTCGCCGTCTGCGTCGCCGTGTTCCTGATCGTCGGCAACACGTGGTGGCAAATGGCGGTTGCCGCGCTCTTCGCCGTTGTGCTGACCCAGATCGCGTTCCTCGGCCACGATGCCGCGCACCGGCAGATCTTCCGTTCCGGCAAGTGGAACGACTGGGTCAGCCTCATCCTCGGCGGATTGTTCATCGGGATGAGCTACGGCTGGTGGCAGCACAAGCACACCCGGCACCACGCCAACCCGAATCGTGAGGGATCCGACCCCGACATCGAGTTGCCCGTGGTCTCCTTCACTCCTGAGCAGGCGGCACGGCCGAGGCCGTGGCCGCTGCGATGGCTGATGTCGCATCAGGGATTGTTCTTCTTCCCGATCCTCACTCTCGAAGGCATCTCGCTGCACGCGTCGAGCGTGAGACGGGCGTTCGGCGGTGAACGCCTCCCGCACAGGCCTGTGGAGATCTCCTTCCTGACGGTGCGCATCCTGGCGTACCTGGGGCTGGTCTTCGTCTTCTTGTCGCCGGACAAGGCCGCCGCGTTTCTCGGCGTGCAGCTCGGGCTGTTCGGTTTCTATATGGGAATGTCGTTCGCGCCGAACCACAAGGGGATGCCCATCGTTCCGAAGAGCATGAAGCTCGACTTCCTGCGCCGACAGGTGATGATGAGCCGGAACATCCGCGGAAACCGGGTGCTCGACGTCGCGATGGGCGGCCTGAACTACCAGATCGAGCACCACCTGTTCCCGTCGATGCCGCGTCCCCACCTGCGGCACGCCGCACCGATCGTGCACGGCTACTGCACCGACCACGGCGTGCCGTACCTCGAGACCGGACTCGTGCAGTCCTACGGAATCGTGTTCCGCTACATCAACCGTGTGGGCCTGGGCGACAAGGATCCGTTCGCATGCCCGATGCTGGAGCGACGCCAGAGCATCTGACCCTCAATTTGGTCTCTCACGTTCGTGGTGCGATCAAGATTCGCTGATGAAGGGATTTGCCCAGTCCGAGGAAGGCGGCCTTCCTTGGAGTGCGGCAATCCGCTAGCCGATTTGCTCCAGCAGGCCGGGGCGGCAGGTTCCCTATGGCAAGAGGTACGAACTGCGAATCGAGGCAGAAAACCAACGGCTCCCTGTAGGCAGGGTCGCGTAGCCCGGCGCTTGGATAGCGGCGTCGCGGCCGGCGGGACTCAGTCCCACTCCCACGACTCGGTGCGGTACGCCTCGCCGCGGCCGGTGATCTCGAGCCCGAGCCCGGGGCGCGACGGGTCGGGCACGAGACATCCGTCGACGAGTTCGGGCGTGCCATCGAAGAGCAACGGCTCGATCAGTGCGTGGTCGTGGAAGTACTCCACGTGCACACCCGGTTCGACGGATGCCGTCAGCACGGCATGCAGTGCCGGTGCGCAGTGCGCGCTCAGCGGCACACCCCATGCGACGCACTGCTCGGCGGCGTTCACGAACCCCGTGACGCCGCCGCAGCGGGTGGCGTCTGCCTGCATCGTGTCGACGGCGCCCGAAGCAAGCAGCAGACGGAAGTCCGCCGGCATGTAGCCGTACTCCCCCGCCGCGATCTGCATGCCGCCCGGACCGCGGTCGCGCATCAGTCGCAGACCCTCGAGGTCGTCGCTGGAGACCGGCTCCTCGAACCAGGCCACGCGTTCCTCGTGCCAGAACCGCTCCGCCATGCCGAGCGCCTGCTTGCGGCTGTAAGCACCGTTCGCGTCGACGAACAGTTGCAGGTCGTCACCGACCGCCTCCCTGGCGACGCGCACCCGCGAGGGGTCCGCTGAGGCATCTGTTCCGATCTTCATCTTCACGGCGCGGATTCCCCGCTCGGCCCAACCGCCCAGTTGCTCCCTCAGCTGCGCGTCACTGTAGCTCGTGAACCCGCCGCTGCCGTAGACCATGATGCGGTCGCGGCTGGCACCCAGCAGGTTCAGCAGCGACACCTCGAACAGCTTCGCTTTGAGGTCGTGCAGGGCGACGTCCATGGCCGAGATGGCGCTGGCCGCGATTCCACGCCAGCCGATGTTGCGCACCGCCCGCGCCATGCTCCAGAACAGCTGTGGCGTGGCCATCGCGTCCCGCCCAGTCACGAGCGGCGCGAGCACGTCGCGCACCAGGGCGAGACCGGTCGACGACATGTACGCGTAGCCGAGCCCGGAGCATCCGCCCGCGTCGATCTCGACGACAAGCACCGTCGTCGAGTTCCAGTCGGCCGTGCCGTCGGACTCGTGCTGCGGCTCGCCTTCGAACGTCGTCGGCACCACGTACACCCTGGCACGCACGGCGCGAATAGCGGTGTCGCTCATCATTGCCGCCGAGCGCTGTCGACGAACACGACGTCACTCATCCGTCTTGTCCTCTTCTTCGTGATCCTGGCCTATGTGGAGCTTTCCCTTGACCCGCTCGATTCCCTCGGCGACCAGAGCCTTCGCCGAATCGACCAGAACGGCCGACTCATCCGGGTCACCCTTCAGCAACGCCTCAGCCGTGTTCTTGGCGAACTCGAACGTGATGTGCGCCGGCAGCGGCGGCACGTTCTTGCTGGTGTATGCGTCGATAAGGGTGACGCCCCGGTTGGCGAACGCGGTGTCCCACGCGGCGGCGACGTCGTCATCGCTCTTGACTCGGATGCCGGTGAAACCGACCAGTTCGGCCCATCCGGCGTAATCGACGGACTCGACGTCTTGAGACGTCGCCCACACCGGGTTCGCGTCTTCGGTTCGCATCTCCCAGGACACCTGGGTGAGGTCGTCGTTGTGCAGCACCATGATGATGAACTGCGGGTTGTCCCATTCGGCCATGTACTTCTTGATGGTGATGAGTTCGTTCATGCCGAGCATCTGGAAGGCACCGTCGCCGATGGTGCAGATGACGCTCCGCTCGGAGTGCGCGAACTTCGCCGCCGTGGCATACGGCATCGCGGCGAGCATGCTCGCGAGCCTTCCGGAGAGGTCGCCCGACATGCCGCGACGCAGCCGGATGTGGTGCCCGTACCAGTCGGCGGTCGAGCCGGCGTCTGCGGTGACGATGGCCTGCGGAGGCAGGCGCTTGTTGAGCTCGTGATAGACCCGCCGGGGATTGACGCCGTCCTTATAGGTCAGCATCGCCTGCTTCTCCATCTCGTTCTCCCACTCAATCATGTCGTGCGCGACGCTCTCCTGCCAGGAGAGGTCGGACTTCTGCTCGAGATGCGGAATGAGAGCCGCAAGCGTCGCCTTCACATCGCCCCACAGATTCAACTCGGTGGGGTAGCGCAAACCCATCTGCTCCGGTTTGAGGTCCACCTGGATGGCCCTCGCCTGCCCGCTCGGCGGCAGAAACTGGCTGTACGGGTAGTTGGTTCCCAGAAAAACGAGCGTGTCGCATCCGCTCATCTGGTGAACGCTCGGCAGTGAACCCAGCAGCCCAAGCTGCTGCGAGTGGTAGGGCACGTCAGAGGGCACCACCTGCTTCGCCCGCAACGCCGTGATGAGGCCGGCACCGCACAGTTCGGCCGCCCTGAGAACCTCGTCGGTCGCACCGTTCGAACCGTGGCCGACGAGGAACGTGACCTTGCTGCCTGCATTGATGATGGCCGCGGCCTTCACGATCTCGCTCTCCGGGGGAACGATCGAGATGGAGGGGGCGACGGCGCTCGACCGGGACACCCAGTTCGCCGGCGACAGTTCAGGCATCTTCATGCCCTGCACGTCGTGGGGCAGGATGACGACGGCCGGCCCCAGGCGCACGCGCGCGGTACGGAACGCCGTATCGACAACGGCCTGCGCCTGCTCGGGAGAGACAATCGTCTGCACGTACACGGCGACATCCGCCAGCATGCGCTCCAGGTTGCTCTCCTGCTGCGTGAACGTTCCCAGCGCGTTGAGCCCTTGCTGGCCGATGATGGCGACGACCGGCTGGTTGTCCATCTGCGCGTCATACAACCCGTTGAGCAGGTGGAACGCGCCCGGGCTGGAGGTCGCGATGCACACCCCGACCTCGCCGGTGAACTTCGCATGCGCCGTCGCCATCAGCGAGCAGATCTCCTCGTGGGTGGGCCGCACGTACTTCAGCCCTTCACCCTCGCGCTGTGCCTTACCGAGTGCTCCGTCGAACTCCCCGATGCCGTCACCGGGGAAGGCGAACACCCTGCTGACCCCCCAGTCCTTCACTCGTTGGATCACGAAGTCACTGACCGTTGGCATGTTTCCTCCTACTATTCGACGTTGGGGTGGCCGATGAGCCGGTCTGCTGCTCGGGCTGCCACGGCCATGATGGTCAGGGCCGGATTCGCACTGCCTTGTGTCGGCAGCACGCTTCCGTCGACGATGAGCAGATTGGGCACGGCGAACGAGCGACAGTAGCCGTCGACGACCCCTTCCTTTTCGTTGGCGGCCATGCGGGCCCCGCCGACCAAGTGTGCGTAGCGGTCGATGGTGATCACCTCGTCGGCACCCGCACCCTTCAAGATCTCCTCCATCACGCCGGTCGCAGCCTTCACCAGCGCCTTGTCGTTGTCGCACTGCGTGTATTCGAATCGAGCGATCGGCATGCCGTTGCGATCCTTCTCCTCGGCGAGAGTCACTCGATTCTGCGGCTGCGGCAGAAATTCGCACAGCGATCCGAGCACCGCCCAGTGGACGTAATCGCTCATGTAGTTGCGGAGATCGGCACCCCAATAACCTTGCGCCATCACGTGTTCCGCCCACGTGATGGGCAGCGGCGAAACGGTCTGGATTGAGAACCCGCGCTTGTACGACTTGCTCGGGTCGGTCTCGTAGAACTCCTCCGTGCTGACCTCGGGCGGAGGCGCCTTGAACATCCGCACCTCGCTGTCAAAGCGGCCACCGGTCTGGGGCGCGCCCTGCACCATGAGGTAGCGGCCAACCTGATCGAAGTCGTTGCACAGGCCGTTCGGAAAACGAGGAGATGTCGAGTTCAGCAGAAGACGGGGCGTCTCGATCGAGTAGCCGGCAACGGCGACCATCGCCGCCCGCTGGAACCTCTCAATGCCGCCACGAACGTAGTGAACGCCGGTCGCTCGCCCCGTTCGCTGATCGACTTCGACTCGGGTCACCATCGAGTCCGGACGCACCTCGGCGCCATGCGCAAGGGCATCCGGAACATGGGTGATTAGCGGAGACGCCTTCGCGTTCACCTTGCAGCCCTGCAGGCAGAACCCCCGATAGATACAGTGCGGCCGGTTGCCGAAACGGCCGCTGGGGATCGCGACCGGGCCCACCTTGGCGGTGATTCCGCAGGCCAAGGCTCCGCGCAGGAACAACTCGCCGTTGTCCGAGACCGGATGTGGGCTGTACGGGTACGAGTGCGGGTCGCCCCACGGCCAATGCTGACCCGAGACCGGCAACTCGGCCTCGATGTGTTCGTAGTACCCCTTCAGGTCGTCGTAGCGGATCGGCCAGTCGGCTCCGACTCCGTCCGCCGAACGCGTGTGAAAGTCACTGGGATGAAACCGCGGGGTGTATCCCGCGTAGTGCACCATCGACCCTCCGACACCGCGCCCCGAGTTGTTCGAGCCGAGCGGAACCGGATCGGCGCCACCGATTTCGCGCGGTTCCGTCCAGTACAAATGGTGCGATCCCGCCTCATCGCTCACCCAGTCGGCCTCAGGCTCCCAGAATGGGCCGGCGTCCAGAGCTACAACTCTCAGACCCGCCCTCGCCATCCGTTGCAACAGTGTCGAGCCG
Source organism: Humibacter antri (assembly GCF_054777235.1). Classification (NCBI taxonomy): domain Bacteria; kingdom Bacillati; phylum Actinomycetota; class Actinomycetes; order Micrococcales; family Microbacteriaceae; genus Humibacter; species Humibacter antri. Next base: position 8,610 of record NZ_BAAHAW010000015.1, read on the forward strand.
CCGGCACCACAGCCCACGATGAGGAGGTCGACCTCGTCGCCGTCATCGAATCGGCGCATGTTCGCACGCAGCCCGTGCTGCATCTGGGAACCATCGCTCGTCATGAGCCAGGCGGATTCGTTGCGTTCCCTTACCGCGCTCATCCGTGGTCCTCCGGCAACGGGTTGTCGTACGGATGCGAGTCATGCACCTCGAACGGCTCCAGTTTGTCCACACCGAGGTTCTTGTACCCTCGCGGATACGCGGGACCGTCGAAGCCGATCTCCTCCCAGGCCCAAGGATGCGAATAGAAGGCGGCGCATGCATAGCGCGTCCACAGGCTCCAGACATGTGCCGCATTCATGTCGTGCCACAGGCTCGATTCGAGATCCTGCACGGCCTGGAGGATTGCGGACTGGTCTTCCCACGAGCACTCCGCCAAGGTCGTGCCGTGAGCGGCAACGGCATCCGCGTCGAGACCGGCCAGCGTGTCCCGCCACGCCTGGTCGTCCGGAGGCATCGAGTCGTAGTGCCAGCCGTCGGTCTGCTTCTCCGCAAGCCGCATGTCCACCATCTGCACGACGGGCACTCTGGGTTCAGTGCGCTGATACAACAGCTGGTCGAACAACGCCGCCGCCGCCGCATGCTCCTGTTGCGTGAAGAACCGTATGCCGGGCAACCGACCCAGGCGACTCTGCACGACCGTGCGGGTTGCGATGTCCCAATGCTTCGCCTGCGCCATCACATCGAACCGCGGATACCTGCCACCTCCGTGTGCGGGGTTCAGCGGCAAAACGCTCACTTCTCCCTCCGCAGAATTGCCGCGAGGAGGCCCATCCCGCCGACCAGCGTGACGAGCAACGGCGCCATCAAAGGAGGCCCCATCTCCATGTTGTAGCGAAAGTTCTTCCAACCCCCCGGCTTCTGCTTGATGCCCCTGGCGTGCAGCCAGAGCCCCTGAAGACCGTTGGCGATGATCGTGGCGGACGCCAACGGCAGAAGGGTCTTCGCCGCGCGATGACTGCACACCCCGGCAATGCCCGCCGCGGCGCCGACCGGACCCAGCACGACAGGAACCCACATCCAGTTGTTGCCGAAGCTTGCCTTGTCATGCTCGAAGAAGATCTCCACGGCGGTCACGACCGCACCGCCTGCCGTGAGCGCAGCAAGACTGCGTTCGAAACGGCCGGTCCGCACGTTGTGCACCATCCGGTCGATCCCGTACACGGCCTCGACCGCCATGCGCGTGCTCTCCTTCGGTATCACTCGATCTCCTCCCGTCGGCAATGCCCAGTGGCACGACACGCTGACGATCGTTCGCTCAGCATGGGTGCGACTGGGGAAGTATCACTCCGACCCCAGTGCGCGACAAGGGGTTGTGACAACACGAGGACGAGTGCACGCGCGCGTGGCGAGACGTAACGAAAGAACGACGTGCTCTCCGTGTCACGTCGACGTGCCGTCCGGCCCGCGCTGATCGAACCCATGGCAACTGCGGCCACCCTTGATCGCGGGGGTCGCGTTGCGCAGACGTGCGATCAAACGCATCGTCAGCCCGGCCTCAACTCGAACTCAACGATGCGGGTGGCAGACTCCGCCCGGGCGGTTCGAACCAATACGCTGAACACCTCTACAGCTGGGTCGGCAAACTCATGGAAGTCGGCGCTCCTCGGTACCGCAGCAAGTTCTCCGATAGCGGTAAAGCGGCGCCTGAGTGGGTCGGCTTCGTCTGAGGGTGTCATTGCCGGCGACCGTGCTGCGACGATGAGTGCACGGACATAGTACAAATCGTTCCGCGTCTTCCCTGTCGGGAACGTTTGATGGACCGGTTCGTCGACTGGACCGTCAGCACGACTCCGAAAGGGAACGTGCGATGATCAGCGCCGCGTCGACCAGAGCGCCCAGGCGACGAGCGCCGGCTGGAAAAGCAATCGAATGAGGCGCTTCCTGTCGGTATTCAACCCGAAGTCGGCCCGTTTCTGTCGGTACTGCTCGATGTTGCCCGGGAACACAGCGACGAAGAAGGCCGCGAGCAGGACGCCGATTCGTCGACGCTCTCGTGGTAGCGCCACAAGCGCGATACCGAACAACACTTCGACGGCTCCGGAAGCTATGACGACGCCGTCTTTGTCGATCGGGACGATCTCTGTCGCCCAGTCCGGTACCTGCGATCGAAACTCTCGTCGCGCCCAGAACAGATGGCTCAGCCCAGCAAAGGTCATCGCTGCGGCGAGAAGCCAACGAAGAAGCGAACGCATATGCCCCACCTAACCGCAGGCGATCGCATCTGTCCACGCATTGAGCGACGAGCTTGCCCGCACGGACGGCAGCCGCCGGTGGAGAATGAGTTCCACGATGGCCTTGGCCCGTGCAATGCGGGAGTCGAGCATTGACTGCATTGGGTCATGTCCGTCGGTTCAGCTGGGTCCCGCCCGAATCATCGGTTGCGGTTGATGCCTGGAAAGCTGGACGACGCCGTAGACGGCGATCGCGCTGGCGACGATGAACACGATGTCAGCCCATGCGGGCGCCCCAGCGGCTTCACCGAGCACGACGATCCCGATGCTCACGCCCACGAGCGGATCGATGACGGTGAGTCCTGCGACGACGAGCTCCGGAGACCCGGACGAGTACGCGGTCTGCACGAAGTAGGAACCGAGCATGGCGGCAGCGACAAGACCAAGCAGACAGCTGGCGGTCAGCCAGTCGGCAGGGCTGAGGTGGAAGCCGTCGTGGACGATGGTCTGTATTCGCGTGATCAGCACCTTGGCGAGCGTTGCGACGAACCCGAAGAGCACGCCGGCGCCGACGATGTAGAACAACCGTGTGAATCTGCTGCGGAAGAGCGCGAATCCGATGCCGAACAGCAGGAGAACGGCTGCCAGGATGATCACCACGATCAACAGCTGCGCGTCGGTGATCGGGATCGTCGTGGTGGTCAGCGCTGCGACCGCGACGAAGAGGCCGACCCCGCCGACGCAACACAGGATCGCGCGAATGGCGGGCAGCCGCAGGCGTGTTCTGGTCAGTCGTGCGGTAATCAGAGCCGTCACGACCAAGGCGATGGCCCCGAGCGGTTGAACGACGGTCAGCGGAGCAAGGTAGAGACTGAACAGCTGAAACACGATCGCGAGGCCGAGCAGGAGACTACCCAGCAGCCAGGACGGTCGGCGCGCGAGCGCGGCAAGTTGCCGCCAGTCCAAGCGCGAACCTTCTGTCGAGCTCCCGTGGCCGACTTTAGTGACTCCGTGTTGCTGGAGCTCAGCCCCTACGGCGAGGAAGACCGAACCCAGCAGCGCCACTGGGATTCCCAAGGACTGCGCGGGCGTCAGGGAGACGAGAACGAGACCCACGTATCACCCTTCTTCCATGCCGATTCGACAGCGACAGCTCAGGACCTCTTCGACGCCCGACGGATCGCGCCGATGATGGCCGTTGCAATGAAAAGGATGATGCCGATGATCGCCAACCATAGAAGGCCCTTGAACGCGAACCCGACTACGACCACGATGAGCCAGACCACGAGAAGCACGATCAGCAAGATCAACATGCCGGTAACGCTAAGTGACCCGGAGCACGCAGACCAGGGCTAGACGCGTCCCCAAATCCATGCACGGACGAGGGACTGCCACCCGGGTCAGCCTCTGGCTGGATGGCCGCTGCGGACGAGATTCATGACGGCTGGCTCGGAGTTGGACCGACAAGCGCCTCGCCGACGCCGCCACCCATGCGGCCATCGGGCCCTGGATCGAAGCGAACCGTGCACTGATTCGCCGCGCTGTTGCACGTGGCGAGTTCCCACCGGCCGACATCGACACGCTCGCCGCAGTCATACCGATGATGTGCATCAGCCGGGCCGTACAGAACGAACCCATCACGCGCGAATTCTCCGTCGCCCTCCTCGACGGCGTCATCATCCCCGCCCTGCGGGCAGGCCGTTCATCATCCATCGCACACGACAGAGAAGACTACGGAGACACCCCATGAGCATCACCACCGCCGCGCACCTCAACTTCCGCGGCAACGCCCGCCAGGCTCTGGAGTTCTACCACTCGATCTTCGGCGGCCAACTGATGATTGCAACGTACGCTCAGTTCGGTGTTCCACACGACGACCCGAACGGCGGCCCCGTCACGTTCGCTCCGATTGCGGATGATGTCGACGACGCGGATCACGTGGCGTTCGGTGCCGTCGTCGGCGAGAACGGGTTCCGCATGGCCGCCTACGACGTGTACGGTGCCAGCGGTGGCGGCATCGCCGGCAGCTCCCCCAGCGCTCACCGTCGAGCTGACGGGCTCACGCACCAGGAAGCACTCTTTCTGCTGCTCAACGGTGAAACGCTCGAAGAGATCAGCCCGGCGTGGGACAGGCTCACCGAAAGTGAAGCGGTGATCGCGGCGCTGACAACACCTGGGTCCGGTGCGTCACAGTACGGCATGCTCACCGACCTCTACGGCGTCACATGGATCTTCGGCATCTCCCCCACACAATGAGAAGCCGACCCATCGGATCCCTTGAAAACACTGTCATCGCGGGGTTGCGATACCAGTGGGCAGCCGCCCGGAAGGCGGGCGACCTCGATCTGCAGGCGGCGCGGTAGATCTGAGGGAATCGAAGTAGCAGCTCGGATCAGGACCGAACAGGCAAGCCATGTCGGCGCGGAAGGCGCGCCGACAACGACGCTGCGTGGTGTGGCCGCCATCGACGGGCCGACCCAGTGAACCCGTCCAACCGTCCATCGCGACCACCTCGATCCGCATACACCCGTGGGCCATCCCTTGCAAATGGTGCCGAATTGGGTGAATCGCCAATCCGGTCGCCGTGGGCGTACCGAACAATTCTCGTGAGCATCAGAAGAAGACACCTCGCGGCGGGCGGGTGGGCTGCGCTGGCAGGAGCGGTGAGCGGTGCCCTCTTCGTCGCCGTCGCTGAAGTGGTCGCACTTCTCGCCGCGCGAGATGCGAGCCCGCTGATCGCGGTCGGGTCGTTCGTGGTCGACATCGTCCCGCGCTGGGCGAAGGAGCTCGCCATCGAGCTGTTCGGATCCAACGACAAGCTCTTCCTACTCGCCACCGTGGGAGCAGCCGCCCTGGTGGCAGCCGTGATTGCCGGCATCCTCGAGCTTTGGCGACGCTGGGCGGGT
>NZ_BAAHAW010000016.1:0-25665 GCF_054777235.1 Humibacter antri
CCACGACAACGAACCGCCCAAACCGAAATCATCCACCGGCCACGAGCACATCGGTGGATCCAGGCTTAGGGGGTGATCTGCCCTTGCAGGCTTGACCGCACCACCGAGTGAATCGGTAGCGTTGCAGACGGTTCGAGGTCGTGTCGTGGCATGACCTCGAAGGCGCGGAGGGGACCGTCCAGGGGGTGGACGGCTCCGCGCCGCTGGGGGGAGACCTGTGATGCACTTGGCTTCGGCACGCACGAAAGTGGATGCAGCTGGAAACCGGGCGAGTCACGAAGAGGCGGCACGGAAGAGCCACAGGATGCCGCGGCACCGCAGGCCGCAATGGCGCAGAAGGCTCGTGAAGTGGACGGCGGCATTCGGCGCCTGCCTGCTCATGTCGACGGGCGCGCTCGCCGCCTTCGCATCGTCGGGCGACAACTCGAACGCCAGCGGAACGTTCCTCTCCGGGTCCCTGCTGTCGGGCATTCCGCTCGGCAACGTCGTCGGTCTCGGAGGTGCGAGCGCGACGAATCCCGGCAATCCGACGCCGGTCACGCAGACGAGTCAGCTGGACGTCACCGCGCTCAACGCGGTGAACGTCACGCTGCCGAACGGTCTCAACGTGCCGTTCGGCCAGTTCATCCAGCTCGGTGCCGTCGACCAGTACGCGCAGGCGTCGGACGCCGGTGTCTCGCGTGCCGCATCCGGTGCGGTAGGCAACGACGGGGCCGTGTCCCTCGACGGCAGCGGATCGTTCCCGGCCGATGCCTCTCTCGACCTCACGAAGCTGCTCGGATCGCAGACGGCGTTGTCGGCCGCGAACCTCAACGTAGGCGCGGTCACCGGCGTCGCCGCACTAGGCGGCACCGGCGCCTCGCCGGCGCAGAGCTGTGCGAACCTCTCCAGTCCCGTCGACTGCCGCGGCTACAACGTTGCGAACGCCGGGCTCAACCTCACCTCTCCACTCGTCGGAAATCTGACCACCTCGGTGAACGGAACGCTCGATACCGCCAGCGGCACCGTGAACGGGCTCTCGGCCACACTGAAGTCGACCATCTTCAACACCGTCACCGGCGTGCTCACCCTGCTCTCCGGCGGTTCCAACTCGGTGGATGTGACCATCAACGCGGACCTGAGATCGGCGCTTGCGCCCGTCTTGTCGGGAAGCCTCTCCCAGGGCGGCGTCACGCTCGACCTGGCCAATGGAACGATCACGGCCGATCTGGCCACCGTCATCGGGGGGCTCGACAACCGGGCGCCGAACACACCGCTGCTGAGCGCGGCCGTCATCAACACGATCGTCGCCGACGTGCACGGCATCCTGACTCAGCTGCAGACGAACATCAACACGGCCCTGGCGAGCGCCATCAACAGCGTGCCGGTGACGATCTCCGGCAACATCTGTGTTCCCATCACCGGGTGCGCGGTGGGTGGCCTCACCGTCGCATACACGGGTACGCTCGGCGACCTCGCTTCCGGAAGCGCCAACGTCTCACTGACCGGGAGCGGCACCGTTCTTCCCGTGCTGAACCCCGTTCTGAGCTCGCTGACCGGAACCCTTGCGACGGCACTGGCCACCCCGGTGACGAACGTGCGCACCTCGGTTCTGAGCACCGTCGCGACAGCGGTCGCCGGTGACGTGACGACGCTCACCAACGCGCTCGACCCGGTGCTGACCCTGATCGGAACGGTCATCGGCGTGAATCTCAACGTGCAGGAGGCCGGAACAGCCGGCGGCTCCTATCGCGAGGTCGCCACCAGGGTGTCGCTGCTCTCGGGTGCCGGAGCCACCGTCGACCTCGGACGCGCGGAAGTGGGGCCGAACGTGGCGGTGCCGGCATCCATCACCTCCCTCGCTCCCACGCACGGGCCAGAGACCGGAGGCACGGCAGTGACCATCACCGGGTCCGGCTTCACGGCCGCCACCGGCGTCACATTCGGCGCAGACGCCGGCACGGCGTTCACTGTGGTCGACGACAGCCACATCACGGTGACGACGCCCGCACACGCTCCCGGCGCCGTGAACGTGGTGGTGCAGAGCCCGAACGGCGACTCCGCGCCGGCCACGTACACCTACGACGTCGTTCCCGTCGTCACGAGCCTGGCACCCACCAGCGGTCCACAGACGGGTGGGACGGCGGTGACGATCACCGGCACCGGATTCACGGATGCCACAGGCGTCACGTTCGGCGGTGACGCAGGCACTGCCTTCAGCCACACCGGCGACACGTCCATCACCGTGACCACCCCGGCCCACGCGCCGGGAGCCGTTGGCGTGGTCGTTCAGAGCCCGAACGGCGACTCCGCCCCCGGCACGTTCACCTACGCGCCCGTGACGACCATCGCCGGCGTCAGTCCTGCAACCGGGCCGGAAGCAGGCGGCACCGCTGTCACGATCACGGGGCAGTGCTTCACAGGTGCGACACAGGTCTTGTTCGGCAGCACTCCCGCCACGGGCTTCACCGTCGACAGCGACACCCAGATCACGGCCACGGCGCCGGCGGGCACCGGCGTGGTCGACGTGGTCGTCGTCGGAGCGGGAGCGTGCGGCACCGGCACCGATCCCGGCGGATACACGTACGAGCCGGCCCCGGTCATCCAGTCCCTCTCGCCGAACCACGGCCCGCAGACCGGCGGCACCGTGGTGACGATCACGGGAACCGGCCTCACCGGGACGACCTCCGTCACGTTCGGCGGAACACCAGGCACGAGCATCGCGATCGCGAGTGACACCCAGCTGACCGTGACCACACCTGCCCACGCAGCGGGCCCGGCCGATGTGGTGGTGACGACGGCGCTCGGATCATCCGCGCCGCAGACCTTCACGTTCGACCCGGTGCCGTCGACCCTCGCCCTCGCTCCCGACCACGGCCCGCAGACCGGCGGCACCGTTGTGACGATCACGGGAACCGGCTTCACGGATGCCACCGGCGTCACCTTCGACGGCACCGCCGGAACCTCTTTCACCGTGGACAGCGGCACGCAGATCACCGTGACCAGCCCGTTGCACGCGCCGGGAGCGGTGAACGTGGTGGTGCAGAGCCCGAACGGCGACTCCGGGCCCGTCACGTTCACGTACGACCCGGTGACGAAGGTCGACGGACTGAGCCCTGGCAGCGGACCCGAGTCCGGCGGCACCACGGTGACGATCACCGGTCAGTGCTTCACGGGCGCGACCTCGGTGATGTTCGGCAACACCCCGGCCACAAGCTTCACGGTGAACAGTGACACGCAGATCACGGCGGTCACGCCCGCCGGAACCGGCATCGTGGACGCCACGGTGGTCGGCGCGGGAACATGCGGCACCGGCACCGATCCCGGTGCGTACCAGTACGTGCCCACACCGGCCATCACCTCGCTCACGCCCGATCACGGTCCGCAGACCGGCGGCACGGCGGTGACCATCTCGGGCAGCGGGTTCACGAACGCCACGGGTGTGACGTTCGGCGGGGCTGCAGGCACCTCGTTCGCGGTCGTGAACGACACGACCATCCATGTGACCTCACCGGCCAACGCGCCCGGCGCGGTGGAAGTCGTCGTGACGAACCCGCTGAAGAACTCGGCTCCGCAGACGTTCACGTACGATCGCGTGGTTCAGATCTCAGCGATCAGCCCGGACTCGGGTCCGACGGCGGGCGGAACATCCGTCACCATCACGGGCAAGTGCTTCACAAGCGCCACGGCCGTGCTGTTCGGCGGCACTCCGGCTGCCTACGCGATGCTCAGTGACACCGAGATCACCGCGGTCAGCCCGGCCGGAACCGGGATCGTGGCGGTGGAAGTCGACACCAGCGCCTGCGGAACTGCGACGCTTCCCGACGCCTTCACCTACGTCGCACCGAACGCGCCGGTGATCGGCACGCTGAGCCCCGCATCCGGCCCGCAGACGGGCGGCACCGTCGTGACGATCACCGGCTCGGACTTCACCGGCGTCACGAGCGTGACCTTCGACGGGCTCGCCGGCACGGCGCTCCAGGTCGACAGTTCGACGCAGCTCACGGTCACCACCCCGGTGCACGCGCCCGGTGCGGTGAACGTGGAGGTGACGTCGCCGGCCGGCCCTTCCGCGCCAGGAACCTTCACGTTCACTCCCGTGACGCGGATCGACAGCCTGAGCCCGGTGAACGGGCCGGCGATCGGCGGCACGGAAGTGACCATCACCGGTCAGTGCTTCCTCGGTACCTCGCAGGTGTTCTTCGGCCCGATGCCGGCGCTCGGCGTGTTCGTGATCTCCGACAACGAGATCCAGGCGATAACGCCGCCGGGAACGGGCACCGTGAACGTCACCGTGCAGAATCCGACGCCGTGCGGCAACGCGACTGCGGTCGGGGCGTTCCGGTACATCCCTGCGCCGGTGATCCTGGCCATGACCCCGGTTGAAGGGCCGACCTCGGGCGGAACGAACGTCGTCATCACGGGATCCGGCTTCACCGGGGCGCAGGGGGTGAGCTTCGGCGGCACGGCTGCAACCTTCACGGTGAGCAACGACGCCGAGATCCTCGCCGTCTCGCCGGCGCACCCGGCCGGGCCGGTGAACGTCACAGTGACGACGTCGGGAGGTACGTCGGAGCCGGTCGCGTTCACCTTCATTCCACCGGCCGCCATCGTCTCGCTGAGCCCGGCCGACGGACCGGAGACGGGCGGAACGACAGTGACCATCACCGGAAGCGGGTTCACCGGCGCCACGGGCGTCACGTTCGACGGGACCGCCGGCGGCAGCTTCGCGGTGCACAGCGACACGTGGATCACCGTGACGACGCCGCCGCATGCCGTCGGCCCGGTGAATGTGGTGGTGCAGAGCCCGCACGGCGACAGTGCTCCTGGCACGTTCACCTACAGGCCCGCTACGACGATCACCGGCGTCAGCCCCGGCGAAGGCCCCGAGGCCGGTGGTACCCAGGTCTCGATCACCGGTCACTGCTTCACGGGTGCCCTCGACGTCATCTTCGGCGAGACGTCCGCGACGAGCTTCCAGGTCGTCAGCGACACACTGATCACGGCGGTGACACCGGCCGGTGCGGGGACCGTGGACGTGATTGTCGTGGGCGCCGTGACCTGCGGCTTCGGAAACGATCCCGGTGGCTTCACCTATGTGCCCTCGAACGTTCCGATCATCTACGGTCTGACGCCGAACCGCGGCCCGGAGACGGGAGGCACCGTGGTGACCATCACGGGTGCGAACTTCGACGGCGCGACCGGCGCCACGTTCGACGGCATCGCCGGAACGTCGTTCACCGTGAACAGCGACACTCAGATCACCGTGACCAGCCCGCCGCACGTTCCTGCCACGGTCGACGTGATCGTTCAGGGCCAGAACGTCGACGCGGGCCCGGGCAGCCTGTTGCGGGATGCCGTGGCACTGGATGCCTCGCCGCTCGTTCAATCGAACGCCGAAGCGTTCACGTATTACGCGGTGACCGACGTGCACGGTGTCGATCCCGGCTCCGGGCCCGCGTCGGGTGGCACGACGGTGACGATCGGCGGCCACTGCTTCACCGGCGCCACGCAGGTGCTGTTCGGCGGCACGGCGGCCACGAGCTTCACCGTCGTGAACGACACGACGATCACTGCGGTGACGCCGGCCGGCACCGGCAAGGTGGACGTCACGGTGGTCGGCGCGGGCGACTGCGGCACCTCCACGCTGAAGGGCGGCTTCACCTACCTCACGCCCGTGCAGGTGCTGGCTGCCACGGGTGCAGCGACGCTCGGCCTGGGCGGAGCGCTGGCGGCGCTCGGCCTGCTCGTCGGAGGCATCGCGCTGATGATCCTGAGGCGCCGCCGCAGGGCGTGACGATCGGGGTGCGGGCGCCGCCTGGGCGGTGTCCGCGCCCGTCCGTCCCGCTTCGGCGGCTCCCGCACCCGTCCGTCCCGCTTCGGCGGGTTCCGCACCCGCGCCCCGGTCGGCCTGTGAATAGGCTCTGCCGCACGGTGCGCGACGGGTGTGCAGTGCACGATCTCCACAGGCACGCCACACCGCGCCCGCCCGCATCCACAGCCGCGGTCGCGCGTCGGGGGCCCCGACTACCATTGACGCGTGGTCACAGCCTTGTATCGCCGCTACCGGCCAGAGACGTTCGCCGAGATGATCGGCCAGTCTCAGGTGACCGAGCCGCTGATGACGGCGCTGCGCACCGATCGCGTCAACCACGCCTATCTCTTCAGCGGGCCGAGGGGGTGCGGCAAGACCACGAGCGCGCGCATCCTGGCCCGTTGCCTGAACTGCGCGGAGGGCCCGACCGACACCCCGTGCGGAAAGTGCGAGAGCTGCCTCGAACTCGGTCGTGGAGGGCAGGGCTCGCTCGACGTCGTCGAGATCGACGCCGCCAGCCACAACGGTGTCGACGATGCTCGCGACATCCGTGAGCGCGCCATCTTCGCGCCGGCCCGCGACCGGTACAAGATCTTCATCCTCGACGAGGCGCACATGGTCACCCCGCAGGGCTTCAACGCCCTGCTGAAGATCGTGGAGGAGCCTCCGGAGCACGTGAAGTTCATCTTCGCGACGACCGAGCCCGACAAGGTGATCGGCACCATCCGCTCGCGAACGCATCACTATCCGTTCCGGCTCGTGCCTCCTGCGCAGATGCTCGACTACGTGCAGCAGATGTGCGAGCGCGAGGGGATGTCCGTGGCTCCCGGCGTGCTGCCGCTCGTCGTCCGCGCCGGCGGAGGCTCCCCGCGCGACACCCTCTCGCTGCTCGATCAGCTGATCGCCGGCTCAGAAGGCGAGACCATCGAGTACGAGCGCGCGGTCGCCCTGCTCGGCTACACCCCCGCTGCGCTGCTGGATGAGGTCGTGGATTCCATCGGCGCGGTAGACGCCGCATCCGCCTTCGCCGCCATCGACCGGGTGATTCAGACCGGGCAGGATCCTCGGCGCTTCGTCGAAGACCTGCTGGAGCGACTGCGCGATCTCATCATCGTCGCCGCCACTTCGCCGGATGCCGCCGCGGCGGTGCTTCGCGGCACCCCGCAGGAGGAGCTGGACCGCATGTCGGTGCAGGCATCCGTCTTCGGCGCCGCCGAGCTTTCGCGATGTGCTGACATCGTGAACAGCGCCCTCACCGAGATGACGGGTGCCACATCGCCTCGGTTGCACCTCGAGCTGATGATCGCACGGATGCTCGTGCCCGCCTCCGACTCGACGGATCGCGGTGCCCTCGCCCGCGTCGAGCGACTCGAACGCCGCGTCGGAGTGCAGGGCACGGTCGGCGAGCAGCCGGATGCCGCCGCGACACCTCCGGTGCGACCGGCGGCGCGCAACGCCGGGTCCAACGGTGTGTCGAGCGCGCCCGACGTGTCGGCGCGGCAGCAGGCGTCGACGACGGATGCTGCGCCCGGGGCAGCCGCGAAGTCGGCGACCTCTGCCTGGTCGGCGAGCTCGGGCGGCGCTGAGACTGAGACGGCGACCGCGCCGTCGACCGCTGCGGCTCCCGCCGCGGATGCGCCCGTGCAGACTGAGCTCGCCCGGTCGAACGACGCCGAGCCTGCAGTGGCCCAGGCCGCGGCGTTCGCCGCGGCCGCTGCAGCGAAGAAGGGCATCAGTGGGGGCGGAGCTCAGGGCTCGGAAGGCGGCTCGACCTCAGTCCGCCCGGTCGGAAGCGGTGCCGGCATCGCGGCATCGGCGTGGGCTGCCCCAGGCGTGACCGACGACGGGCCCCCCGTCCCTCTGGGCCCGGTGACGACGCAACAGGTACGGGATGCCTGGCCCGAGATCCTGGAGTCGGTCGCCGAGGCGAGCCGCAATGCCTGGGCGGTCGTCTACACCGCGACAGTGCGCGCCCTCGACGGCGATGTGCTCTCACTGTCGTTCCCGAGCGCGAACGATGTCGAGAGCTTCCGCGGCGCAGCGGGCGCCGACGAAGTCGCGAGTGAAGTGCTTCGGCAGGCCATCGTCGATCTGCTCGGCATCCGGGTGAAGTTCGTTGCGAGGCCGGCCGGACCCGACGGGAGCACGGGTGGTTCCACGGGAACGGAACGGAGGGGACCGGGCGGTCCCGGTTCCGGGCAACCGGCACGAACGGCACCGGTTCAGGGCGGCTCGCGCCAGAGCGCATCGGTGCCGCCTGAAGGCGGCGGCATCGTGCCTGCGGAAGCGGGGCGGGTCCGAGAGAGCCGGTCGCAGGGCTCTGCGGATGCCGGAGTTCGCGCATCGGTGGCGCCCGTCGAGTCGAGTTCGTCGATGGGGTGGGAGACGGTCGCCATCCCCGGTGCGACCGCTGTGCTCGAGCGGCCGCGCGACGACGCTGCGGCAGACCGGGTCGGTGAACTCGTTCCATCCCGGGCTGAGACGCCGCCCGGGGGTTCCGCCGACGACACCCGCGAGGGGAATGCCGGGCGCGACGACGCGACGGCGACGGGCGAAGTGTCCGCCGCGAGCTCTCGATCGGCAGCGGCCACGGCATCCGCCGCCGACGGCTGGTATGTGGGCCCGGACGACTCAGGTGCCCCGGACGACTCAGGTGCCCCGGACGACGCAGGTGCCCCGGACGATGCAGAGCCGCCGTTCCCCGACGAAGGCGGCTCGGCCGACTCGTCCCCGGAACGTGCCCCGACGCCCGAGGCGCGACCGAGGGCGGAGCCGATGTCGGCAGCTGAGTCCGCAACCGAGTCGGCGACCGAGCTGGTATCCGGCCTGGCTTCGAGGACCGACGAGGGCTCCCCCGTCGCATCTCGTGCGACCGAAGCGCCCGACGCCCGGTCTGATGCGCCCGCGCGTGGTACGCAGAACGTGAACCGCAGGAACGACGCGGGCGACGCGTCCTCCCGACCGAAGGCATCCGTCGGGTTCAGCGCCCCTTCACGGTACGGTGAGGCCGTTGTGCGGGAACTGCTCGGGGCGAAGTTCATCGAAGAGCAGCAGATCACGTCCCCGTCCGGCCCCAGTGGCGCCGGGGGCGCGGGTGCCGCCGGTTGGCAGAGGTAGGTTCGGCGGAATGTACGAAGGCGTCGTCCAAGACCTGATCGACGAGCTCGGCCGGCTGCCCGGAATCGGGCCGAAGTCTGCGCAGCGCATCGCGTTCTACATTCTGCAGACGGAGGGCTACGACCCTACCCGGCTCGCGGATGTGCTGACGACCGTGCGCGACAAGGTGCGGTTCTGTGAGATCTGCGGCAACGTGAGCGAGCAGACGACCTGCTCGATCTGTCGCGACCCGCGCCGCGACCAGAGCCTGATCTGCGTCGTCGAAGAGGCCAAAGACGTCGTCGCCATCGAGCGAACGCGCGAGTTTCGTGGGCTATACCACGTGCTGGGCGGCGCGATCAGTCCGATTCAGGGCGTGGGGCCCGACCAGTTGCGCATTCGGCTGCTGATGACCCGGCTGGCGGATGCCTCGGTGCGCGAGGTCATCATCGCCACGAACCCCAACGTGGAGGGCGAGGCGACGGCCGCGTACCTCAGCCGCATGCTCCAGGCGATGGAGGTGCGGGTGACGCGGCTGGCATCCGGTCTTCCTGTCGGAGGGGATCTCGAGTACGCCGACGAGGTGACCCTGGGACGCGCCTTCGAGGGGCGTCGGCCCGTCGGCTGACGGCCGCGATGCGTGAGCGCGATACGTGAAGGCGGGATTCGAACGGTGAGCGACCAGGGGCTCGACGCTCGAAGCACGCTCGTGAGCAGCGACGTGCGTCGGCACAACCTGTCGATCGTCGCCACGGCGCTCGCCGAGCGCGGCCCGCTCTCGCGCAGCGAGATCGCGGCGGCGACGGGCCTCACAGCGGGAGCGGTGACGCTGCTCGCCGGCACGCTGATCGAGGCCGGCGTGGTCGCCGAGAGCGCCGAGGCGGAGCCCACCCGGCGTGGTCGGCCCAAGACTCGGCTGATGCTGTCGGCGGAGCACCTCGCGCTTCTCGTGGTGCAGCTGGATGCCGACACCGCCACCGCGATGCTCGCCACGTTGGCAGGACGGCCGCTCACGAGGGTCTCGCGGCACCACGGGCGGCCGCTCGGGGATCCCGAGGCCGTCATCGATGTGCTCGCCGGTGTCACGAACGGGGCACTTGACGCGGCCGCTGAACTCGGCCGAACCGTCGCCGACGCCATAGTGATCGCGTTCGCCCCCGTGGGAGGGGAGCCGACGATCGTGCTCGCCGACACCGATCTGCTGTGGGGGCCGGTCGACCTCATGGCTGCACTGCGCCGGCGTGTGCCGCGCCTCCGCGAAGCCCGGCTGGTGGGCGACACGACGGCGGCGGTGCGCGAAGAGCTCGCGAGGTATCCGGGCCTGCATGACCTCGTCTATCTGAAGAGCAACTCCGGTATCGGCGGCGCGCTCGTCGTGGCCGGTGCAGTGGTGGCCGGCACGCACGGCTACGGCGGGGCCATCGGGCACCTCGCCGTGGACATCGACGGCGAACCGTGCGTCTGCGGCCAGCGCGGATGCCTCGTCACAGTGGCAGGCCCCGACCTGCTCCTCGAACGCGCAGGCCTGCAGCAGGTGCTGGCCGCAGAGGGCCTCACCTCCGCACTGGCCGAGTTCGTCGCGCGGCTGAGGGCTGCCGACGCCGTCGCGGTCGCGGCGTGGGCAGATGCGGTGCCCTGGATCGCCCACACGCTTCGCATCGTCACGATGACGCTCGATCCGCAGCTCGTCGTGATCGGCGGCTTCTGGGCCGACCCGGTGCTGACCGCCGCGATCGCGGAGGCGTTCGCGAACGGGGATCTTCTGATGGGCGGCAACTCTGTGCTGCCGCCGGTGGTGCCGAGTCGGGTAGGGGACGACGCGGCGATCCTGGGCGCGCTTCGGGATGCCCGCGGGCGCCTGCTCGAGGATCCGCTCGCGCTGCACGACGCGCATCCGGCGGCGTGAGATCTCGCGCTCGACAGGCCAATCGCGAATGTGGTCGCGCGCTCGCGTGTTCGGTCATCGTTTGGTCACGCTGCATTCCGGATTCGCCGCGATCCGTCCGGTTTACTTCAACGCTTGAAATAAAGCGAGGATAAGCGCATACTCGCTGTTGGCGAATGTCGGCGAACGAGTCGGCATGGCCTAACCCGCCGAACGCGCAGCCCGCTGCGCGCCCCGAATCACCCTCGAACCGCATCACCGCTGTGCCTACTCGACGAAGAGGAGACCACATGACCATCGATCCGTCTGCGAAAGCGGAACCTGCCGGAGACGGGAGCGTCGCCGACGCCGTCCCGCTGACCTCGGGTGCGGTTCCGCCACAGTCCGGAACGGCGTCTGACACCGTCGTCGCACCCGACGCCATCGATCGCAGCGGCACCCTGAGCCCGCGCGCCGGCCGCGGCCTGCTGCCTTCGCTGGCGATCACGTCGCTCGTGCTGTTCGCGACGTATTCCGGTCTCATCACGGTGCTGCTGCCCAATCAGGTGGAGGCGCTCGACCCCGCGCGCAAAGTGGCCAACCTCGCGATCGTGACGACGTCGTCCTTCGTCTTCACGCTGTTCGCGCAGCCCATCGTCGGAGCGTTCAGCGACCGCACCCGCTCGCGCATGGGTCGACGCGCGCCGTGGATGGTGATCGGCACCGCCGTCGCGGCCGTGTTCCTCATCGGCCTCGGCTCGCTGGGCTCCGTGCTCTGGATCGCCGTGTTCTGGGTGGTCATCCAGGTGTCGCTGAACGCGATGCAGGGACCGCTGAGCGCCATCATGCCTGACCGGTTCCCGAGGGAGCGGCGCGGCGCGGCGTCCGCCATGATCGGCATCGGCACGATGGCAGGCGGCACGATCGGCGTGCTGGTCGCCGGGCAATTGGCGGCGCACGTCGGTATCGCGTACTCGGCCTTCGGCATCGCCGTGCTCGTGGTGACGCTGGCGTTCGTGCTGCTCAATCGCGACTACCCGAGCAAGACGATGGAGCGGGCGCCGTTCCGCTGGAGGCAGTTCTTCGCGGGCTTCTGGATCAGCCCGCGCAAGCATCCGGACTTCGCCTGGGCCTTCGCGGCGCGGTTCCTGTTCATCCTGGGCTACTTCGTGGCGTTCAGCTACCAGCTGTACATCCTCACGGACTACATCGGCATGAGCATCGGCAAGGCGAACGCGCAGATCGGCCTGCTCTCGATCGCCTCGCTCGTCACGACGTTGGTCTCCGTGTCGCTCGCCGGCTGGCTGAGCGACCGGCTCGGCAGGCGCAAAGTGTTCATCTATCTCGCGTCGGTGCTCATGATCATCGGGCTCGCGATGCCGCTGCTCATGCCGACGATGACCGGGATGCTGCTGATGAGCGCCGTGAACGGGTTCGGCTTCGGCCTGTACATGGCGTGCGACACCGCGCTGATGACCGAGGTGCTGCCAGGCGGGGGCTCCGCCGCCGCGAAGGATCTGGGCATCCTCAACGTCGCCACGAACATCCCGCAGGCGCTCAGCCCGTCGATCGCCGCACTGCTCATCGGGTTCCTCGGCGGCTACCCCGCACTCTTCGTGTTCGCCATGGTCTGCGTGGCGGTCGCGGCGCTCGTTCTCATCCCGATCAAGGCCGTGCGATGACGGATGCTCGTGCCTCCATGCGACACCGTGGGTTGAGCTTGTCGAAACCAGCACCGGGTACGAGATTTCGACGAGCTCAACCCTCGGGGAAACACGCCGAACGATGACCTTGAATCCAAGGAAAGAAGGAGGCGACAAGTGACCGATCAGCTGACCGACACCGTGACGACAGAAGCGGGCGACCCCGACCGCCCCACCGTGCAGACACGCGCAGGGTCGGTGCGCGGGGTGTGGCGAGGGGCCTCGGCCGCGTTCCTCGGCATCCCGTTCGCCCAGCCGCCGGTGGGGGAGCTGCGGTTCGCGGCGCCGGTGCCGCATGCCGCGTGGGACGGCGTCCGTGATGCATCGGAGTACGGTGCCACGCCGCAGCGCAAGGCGCTGCAGGAGGTCACGCTCATTCCGGAACCGTCGATCCCCGGCGATTCGACGCTGAACGTCAACGTGTTCACCCCGGCCCCGGGCGATGCCGAGGCGGCGCTGCCCGTGCTGGTGTACATCCACGGCGGCGGCTTCGTCGCCGGGTCTCCGGCGAGCCCCTGGTACGACGGCGCCGCGTTCAACCGTGACGGCGTCGTGACCGTGAGCGTGTCGTATCGGCTCGGGTTCGAGGGCTTCGGCTGGATCGAAGACGCTCCGCTCAACCGCGGCATGCTGGACTGGATGCTCGCACTCGAGTGGGTGCGCGACAACATCCGCTCCTTCGGCGGCGACCCGTCCAGGGTAACGATCGCAGGACAGTCGGCGGGCGGCGCGGCCGTCTTCGCGCTGTTGGCGAGCCCGAAGGCGGCGGATCTGTTCCACGCCGCGATCTCGCTCTCCGGCCCCGTCGGCGACAGCTCGCTCGAGGCGGCGGAGTTCAACGGCCGCCGGCTTGCCGAAGCGGCCGGCGTCGAGCCGACGGTCGCGGGCTTCTCCTCGCTGGAGGAGACCCGGCTGCTGCAGCTGCAGGGCGCGGTCGGTCCGGTCCCGGACCAGGGGGACGCCTCCGCAGACCCGCTGGCCGCGTTCGGCCGCCTCTCTGCGGAGGCCATGCCGTGGTGTCCGGTCGTCGACGGCGACCTGCTTCCGACGCGGGTCGCGCAGGCAGCGGCATCCGGATCGGCCGTGGGCAAACCGCTGCTGCTGGGCACCACCGACCAAGAGTTCAACATGGGCGTGGCGCCGCTCGGCGAACTGCTGGCGAACGTCGCCGCCCGCGACGCGCTTCTGCGCATCGGATTGAGCGGTGACGAGGCGGATGCCTACGCAACCGCGCATCCGGGTGAGCCGGCTGCTGTCGTGCTCGGTCAGTTCGTCACCGACAGTCTGTTCCGTGCGCCGACGAGGCGGCTCGGCGATGCGCGGGCACAGGCGGATGCCCCGACCTGGCTGTTCCGCTTCTCGTGGCCGTCGCCGACGATGGGCGGTGCCGTGCACTGCCTGGACGTGCCGTTCTTCTTCGACTGCCTGCACGCCGAGCGCGTGGGCGTGATCGCCGGCGCGACGCCGCCGCAGGAGCTCGCCGACGAGGTGCACGCCGCCGCCGTCGCGTTCATCGTCGGTGGCGACCCGGGTTGGGCTCAGTACCGCGTGCCCGCGCGCGAGGTGATGCAGTACGACGCGCCGTCGCGGATCGTTCCTGACGGATTCGGCGACGCGATGGCGGTCCCGTCGCCCGCCGTCGGTTGAGCGGAGCCGCCGGACTGGCGTGACCGCTACAGGAATCGGCATCCGCCATAGAAAGGTTCTGTGGCGGATGCCGATTCCTGGCGCTCGTCCGCGAAGGATGTGTCACTCTGCGACGACAAGGTAACCGGGATCGCCCGCATTAGGCGATACCGCGCCGCGCAACGCGACGCGTGGCGCATGCGGCGTACAGTCACCAGGCGTGGGACCGACGTGGGGTCGCGTGGAAATGGACGGATGCGCCGGGCGGCTGCGCGCTTTGTGGGCGATCAGGGGCGCCTCATGACTGAACCTGACGAGAATGCTCCGGACGACGAACCTGAACACGGCACGCCCCGACCCGGCTTGACGCAGCCGCCGGCCGAGCCCACCGGTCGTCGCGGCGCCCCCGCGTGGTTTATCTGGGTGGTCGCCGCCGTCATCGCGATCGTGCTCGGCGTCGGCGCGGGGTGGTTCGGGGCCTGGTGGGAGAACGGCGGAACATCCGCTCGGTCGTCCGGGGCGACGGGATCGGCGCCCGGCTCGTCAACCGGATCGTGCGACGCGGTGACCGTTGCCAACCAGGTGCTGCCGACCATTGTCACGATCAACGTGAGCGCTGCCGGCGGCAGCGGCGTCGGCAGCGGTGAGGTGATTCGCAAAGACGGTTACATCGTCACGAACAACCACGTGATCTCGGCGGCGCGGAACGGCGGCGAGATCCGTGTCACGTTCTCCAACGGACACGCCGTTTCCGCGAAGCTCGTCGGACGCGACCCGCAGTCCGACCTCGCCGTGCTCAAGGTGAGCGCGGGTTCCGACCTGCCGGTGATCGGCATCGGCGACAGCGAGAATGTCGCAGTCGGCCAGCCGGTCGTCGCTCTCGGTGCGCCGCTCGGGCTCTCCAGCACGGTGACAGCAGGCATCGTGAGTGCTCTAGGCCGCAACATTCCGGTGCCGAGCGATGACGGCGCCACGGCGACACTCGCCGGTGCCATCCAGACGGATGCCTCCATCAACCCTGGCAATTCCGGTGGTGCTCTCGTGGACTGCCGCGGCGACCTGATCGGCATCAACACCGCCATCTCGACCGTGCCCAACTCCGAAGGCGTCGGCGGCGGCGGATCCGTCGGCATCGGCTTCGCCGTGCCGGTGAACCTCGCGATGCGCATCGCCGATCAGCTCATCGATACCGGGGAGGTCGCCTATCCGTACCTGGGCGTGCAGGTGACCCCGATCCCGCCGGCGGTGGCCGAGCGATGGGGAATCGAAGACGGCCTGTTCGTCCAGTCCGTCGACGCGAACGGATCGGCAGCCAAGGCGGGTCTGAAGGCGGGGGACATCGTCACGAAGATCGACGGCCACCCGGCGAACCGCGCCGACGTGCTCACCGGCCTGCTGCTGACCAAGAAGGCGGGCGACACCGTGCAGGTCACCTATGTGCGCGACGGGACGGAGAACACCGTGACGGCGACCCTGGTGGCGCGTCCCTCGTAGGCGGGCGAGCGTTCACACCTCGACGATGGTGACGAGACCGTCGAGACCCTTCAGATCGACGGCGTTCCGTGTCGCCAGCGTCATGCCGCGGGACGCCGCCACGCCCGCGACCATGCGATCCAGTGTGTTCCTGCGAGCGCCTTGCCCGACCTCGACCGCGCGCCGGACTATGCGCCCATACGCGACGGCCGCGAAGTCGTCGAAGGGCAGGCCCGCCCCGAAGACAAGCGCGAGTTCGTCCAGGGCGTCTCGTCGCCGTTCGGCCTCCTTGCCCGTCACTGTGCACAAGCCCATCCGAAGCTCGGAATAGCTCAGCGAGGAGATGAAAAGCGAGTCGAATCGGCCGAGTTCCGGAGGCGCCTCCGAAGGCTGCTTGAGCGCGACCAGCACCGACGTGTCCAACAACGCCGTGGTCAACGAGACTCCCAGGGGTCTTCGGTCACTTCGGCACGAGAATCCTTCAGATCGCGTGCCCAGTCTCCGACTCCCTGATCCGGATGAATGAGGCGGTCGATCTCCGCGGGAGTGGCGCCGCGCCTCGGCGTGTGCGGAACGATATCCGCCACAGCTCGGTGGTTCCTCGTGATGGTGACGACGTGACCGCTCTCCACCTCGTTGATCGCGTCTGTCGGATTCTGGCGAAGCTCTCTAATAGACACGGTCCGCTGAGCGTGGGCAGCAGTGGGTTGCGCGTTCATGAGGCCATTCTATGCAGATGTAGATCAATGATCTACATTCGGTCACAGTGCTCACCAGCCGCTTGCGTCGTGTCGTGACGGTTTTTCACGCCTCCGGCAGCCACACCCGCATGTCGTCGCCGCCGCGGTTCGCCCAGGCGAAGTACGGGATGCCGATGAGGGCCCGGCCGTCGACGGTGCGCACCGACACCCCGACGAGCCCTGGAACGAGTTCCGGCGCGGGCGCCTCGGTGAGCGTGTTCGCTGCTATCGCGACGTCGTCCAGCACGACACCGTCCGCTTGGTCTGCATCCTCGAACGCATACACGAGCGGGCCGCGCTCTGCGGCGACGCTGCCGCGCACGGCATCCACTCGGGGGTTGGGGCGGGTCACCCGTGGGGTCAGCGGCAGCACGAGTTCGAGCGCGTCGCCGGGGCTGAAGACCCGCGTGATCGTGGCGTAGCCGCCGGGTGCGACATCCGCCGAATCGAGCGTCGCGCCTGCAGCCCATGACGGCACTCGCAGGCTCAGTGTGATCGGGGCGGCCGGAGCCTCGGTGACCGTGATGTGCACGTCGCCGTTCCACGGGTAGGCGGTGTCGACGGTCAGCTCCACGTCACCGGCGACCGTGGTCGCACGCACCGTCGAGGGTGCGAATTGGTGCAGCTGCACGCCGTCGTCGCTCGACGTGGCGAGGTAACCGCCGAGGCTGGAGAGCATGCGCATGATGTTCGGCGGGCAGCAGGCGCAGCCGAACCAGCGCAGCCGTCCGTTCTTCGGATTGCGTTCGTCGTCCGGATGTGCCTCGTGTCGCACCTGCAACGGGTTGACATAGAAGTAGTCGCCGCCGCGCAGCGAGACGCCGGCCAGGAAGCCGTTGAACAACATCCGCTCGATCTGATCCGCGTAGGGAGCCTCGCCCGTGGTCAGCAGCATGCGCCACGCCCACTGCACCGCGCCGATCGCCGCGCACGTCTCGGCGTACGCCCGGTCCGGCGGGAGCTCGTACGGGTCGCCGAACGCCTCGCCGTCCCAGCGCGACCCGAGCCCGCCGGTGAGGTACTGCTTGGTCGTCGCCATGTGGTCGTACTGACGTCCGAGCGTTGCGAGCAACTCGGAATCCGAGGTCTCGATGGCGACGTCGGCCGCTCCCGTGGCGAGGTACACCGCGCGCACCGCGTGGCCCTCGACCGTCGTCGCCTCGCGGACCGGAAGGCGGTCGGAGAGGTAGGTGGAGTTGCCGCCGAAGCGCTCCAGCGTCTGATGGCCCCGGGCGTCGACGAACCACTCGGCGAGCTCGAGGTAGTCGCGCTTGCCGGTCTCGCGGTAGAGCTCCACGAGAGCGGTCTCGATCACCGGATGCCCGTCGACGTCGCCCGCGGATCCGGTCGTCGAGCGCGGTCCGAACTCGCGCACCAGGTGGTCGGCCACGCGTACCGCGACGTCCAACAGGTCGTCGCGGCCCGTGGTGCGCTTCTGCGCGACGCCGGCCTGGATGAGGTGACCGGCGCAGTAGTGCTCGTGATTGCGCTCCGGATGCGCGTACCGCTCGCCTTCCCGGAGCCGAACCACCGTGTTGAGGTAGCCGTCGGGCTCCTGGGCGGCTGCGACCAGTTCGGTGATGGCGAGTTGATCGGCGAGCAGTCGATCGCTCGGCTCCCGTCCGTACTCCCATGCCGCAGCCTCGAGCCACTTGTAGACATCCGAGTCGGCGAAGATCGGCCCGATCGTCTCGGTCTGTGTCTCGGCAGCGGCGTGGAGACGGTCCGCGGCGATCTCGAAGTTGCGCAGATTGCCCGCGTCATGGAGCTGGCGCAGCCCGTCAGGGATGGACACGTCGCGGTTGGCGAGCTGTCGATCGAGCCAGAAACCGTCGCGCAGCCGTACGTCCGAGAGTGCGAGCGGTCGCAGTGTTGTGCTTGCGCGGGGTTTCACTGGTCCGGGGCGGTACGTGGCGGTGACCGGGTGCGCAGTCGTTTGGGGGGTGACGGTCACGATGAAGATCCCCTTCTCGAGGACGACGGATGTTTCGACGGATGCGGGCGACGAGAGAGTAAGAACGTTCCGGAAATTTCCGAACCTCATCGACGGTACCGGGCCCTTCGCACGCCGTCAAGGCCACCGGTGTTGCTATCGTGGGGCTCCGCGGAACAGTTCCGTAGTAGGCGTGAAAGCGTCGTCCGAATCGCAAAGGCAGGTTCGCATGGCATCGAAACCGGGGCCGCCGAAGCCGGTGCGGTCGAACCCGGTGCCGTCGAGCCCGGTGCGGTCCAGCCCGGTGCCGTCGAGCCCGGTGCCGTCGAACCCCAAGCCGTCGAACCCCTCGGTGCGCGTGGTCGACGTCGCCGCCGCGGCCGGTGTCTCGCCGGCGACGGCATCCAAAGCGCTGAACAACACGGGACAGCTGAGCGACAGCACACGGCGGCGCGTGCGCGAAGCCGCCGAACGGCTCGGTTTCACCGAGCGCGAGCGCGAACGGGATTCATCCCGCACCGTGACCGTCGCACTGCTCACCGGCGACTCCGTCGGCCGGTTCAGTCTGCCGATCCTGCTCGGGGCGGAGAACGCGCTGAGTCTCGGCCGCATCATGGTGCTGCTCTGCGACACGCGCGACGATCCCGTGCGGGAACAGTTCTATCTCGAAAGGCTGCGCGGGCAGCACGTCGACGGCGTGATCGTGACCGGTGGATTCACCGATCCGCGCCGGCCCCTTCGCACCGACATGCCGATCGTGTACGCGCACGCGCCGTCGCCCGACCCGCACGACACCTCCGTGGTGTCGGACGACGTGGCGGGCATGGCGCTGGTGGTCGATCATCTCGCGAGTCTGGGCCGGCGACGACTGGCCCACATCACAGGCCCCATCGATCAGCGCAGCGCGCAGGTGCGGGCGGAGGCGATGCTGGCCACGGCCGAGCGGAACGGGTTGTCGCTCGTGCACGAACCCCTGTACGGCGGTTGGAGCGAGGCCTGGGGTCGCGCGGCCGTCGACATCCTGCTCGATCACGGCGACGGTGCACCGGATGCGATCGCCTGCGGCAGCGACCAGATCGCGCGCGGTGCCTGCGAGCGGCTTCGCGAACGTGGGGTCGGCATCCCCGACGACGTCGCCGTCACCGGATTCGACGACTGGGATGTGATCGTCGCCGGCACGAGGCCGCCGCTCACGACCGTCAACCGCAAGCTCGGGGAGATCGGCCGCCGCGCTGCCGAGCTCCTGCTGGAAGTGATTGGAGGCACTCCCCAGGCGGGTATCGAAGGCGTGCAACCAGAGCTGGTGACCCGCGGGTCGACGCTCGGCGTGCTCTGAGCGGCAGCGGATGCCCCGGCTATCGTGAAACCCCATGGGAACCACCGCACGCCCGCGTGACCCGCGTCGCGCGGGCGTGCGAGACGTGGCGGCGCTCGCCGGGGTGTCGACGCAGACGGTGTCGCGGGTGATCAACGAGCATCCGAGCGTGCGCGACGAGACGCGTCGACGGGTGCAGGACGCCATGCTCGAGCTCGGCTACCGCGTCAACAACGCGGCGCGCACGCTGGGCACCCGCCGCACCCGCACACTGGGAGTCATCGCGTCGAACGCCGCGCTGTTCGGGCCATCGTCCGCTGTCGTGGCGCTGGAAGCGGCGGCGCGTGCCGCGGGGCGCTGGGTGACGACGGCCTACGCGGATGCCTCCGATGAGTCGTCCACACTGGCCTCGCTCGAGCACCTGCTGTCGCAGGGCGTTGACGGGATCGTGGTGGTCGCACCCCGTGTCTCGACCGTCGCGATCCTGCGCAAGCAAGACGCAGGGGTACGGGTCGCTGCTCTCCCGTCCGGGAGCGGCGAGAGGCTGCAGGCAGAAGGCGAGGGTCTCGCGGTGTCGCACCTCGTGGGGCTCGGCCACCGGCGCATCGCCCGGCTCGGGGGCCCCGCAGATTGGCTCGAAGAAGCAACGAGGGCGCGCGGGTTCGATGACGCGATGGGGCGTGCCGGAGCCGAGGTGGTGGCGCGCTGGTCGGGAGACTGGTCGGCCGCGTCGGGGGCGATGAGGGCGCTCGAGGTGGCCGCGGCCGTGCGGTCCGGCGCCGCCTCCGCTGTCGTCGTGGCCAACGATCAGATGGCGCTCGGGCTCATGTCCGGACTCGTCTCGGCGGGCCTGTCCATACCGCGCGACGTCTCGGTCGTCGGCTTCGACGACAACACGGACGCTGCGTTCTACCGGCCGGCGCTCACCACCGTGCGCGCCGACCTGGAGGGCGAGGCGAGGCGCTGCGTGGCTGAGGTGCTCGAACTCGGCGACGCGCAGGCATCCGTCGAACCGCCTCGCCTCGTGGTGCGCCAGTCGACGGCTCCGGTCGGACAGTGAGCGAGCAGAATGGTTCTGCGTTCATGTGACCGGTAACATGAACGGGATGCCACCCAGAGCTCGCCGACGCCGGGCCGAAGGGAAGCCCACACACGACACCGACGCGGGCGAAGCCGGAGCGGACGAGACGAGAACGAACGATGGAGGAGTCAGTGACGATTCTGGATGCGACGCAGAAGGCAGCCGTCGCCCGCACACGTGAGGAGGTCACCGTTCTGCACGGTGAACTCGTGCGTTACGGTCTGGTGGTCTGGACCGGTGGCAACGTGTCGGAACGTGTGCCCGGCACCGAGTTGTTCGTGATCAAGCCGTCCGGAGTCTCGTACGACGACCTGACACCCGGGAACATGATCCTGTGCGACCTCGACGGCCAGGTCATGCCGGGCACAGCCGGCAGCGATCGAGCCCCCTCCAGCGACACCGCGGCACACGCCTATGTGTACCGCCACATGCCGGAGGTGGGCGGCGTCGTGCACACGCACTCCACCTACGCGGTCGCGTGGGCGGCGCGCGGCGAGGAGATCCCGTGTGTCATCACCGCCATGGCCGACGAGTTCGGCGGCCCCATCCCGGTCGGGCCGTTCGCGGTCATCGGCGACGACTCGATCGGCCGCGGCGTCGTCGAGACACTGCGCGAGCACCGCAGCCGGGCTGTGCTCATGCAGAACCACGGCCCCTTCACGATCGGCGTGAGCGCGAAGGACGCCGTCAAGGCGGCAGTGATGGTGGAAGACGTCGCGCGCACCGTGCACATCGCACGCCAGGGCGGAGCCCTCATTCCGATTCCGCAGGAGGCGATCGACCGCCTCTACGACCGCTACCAGAACGTGTACGGCCAGACGACGGATGCCCGAAGGAGCCAGTCGTGAGCGCCGACGTCTCGGCTGAAAGCGCCGCCGCACAAGCCCCGACCGTCCCAGCCGCGGCCGCTGCAGACGCGACCGCAGCGGCCGAAGCCATCCGCGCGGGCCGCGCAGTTCTCGGCATCGAGCTGGGCTCCACCCGTATCAAGGCGTGCCTGATCGGCGACGACCCTTCCCTGACGATCGCAGTCGGAAGCCACGCCTGGGAGAACCGGTTCGTCGACCGCAGGTGGACATACTCGCTCGAGGATGTCTGGGCAGGCATCCAGAGCGCGTACGCCGACCTCGTCGCCGACGTGCAGCGCCGCTACGGGGTGCAGCTCACCTCGCTCGGTGCGATCGGCGTCTCGGCGATGATGCACGGTTACCTGCCGTTCGACGGGCACGGCGAGCTGCTCGTGCCGTTCCGTACCTGGCGCAACACGACCACCGCACCTGCCGCGGCCGAGCTCAGCGAGCTGTTCGGCGTGAACATTCCGCTGCGCTGGTCCGTCGCACACCTCTACCAGGCCGTTCTCGACGCGGAACCGCACGTGCCGAACGTGGCGTTCCTCACCACGCTCGCCGGCTATGTGCACTGGAGGCTGACGGGTCGCAAGGTGCTGGGCGTCGGTGACGCGTCCGGCATGTTCCCGATAGATGCCGCCACCGGCAGCTATGACACCGACCTGCTCGCCCGTTTCGCCACCCTCGTCGACCGGCCCGACCTGAACACCATCCTCCCGACGGTGCTGTCGGCGGGCGAGCCCGCGGGCGACCTCACCACGGAGGGTGCGGCACTGCTCGACCCGGCCGGCGCACTTCGGCCCGGCATCCCGCTCTGCCCGCCGGAGGGGGATGCCGGCACGGGCATGATCGCCACGAACGCTGTCGCGCCACGCACCGGCAACGTCAGCGCAGGCACGAGCATCTTCGCGATGGTCGTGCTGGAGCATCCGCTCGTCGAATCGCACGAGGAGCTCGACCTCGTCACCACGCCGGCAGGCGACCCGGTGGCGATGGTGCACTGCAACAACGGCGCCAGCGAACTGGCCGAATGGACCGGACTGTTCCGCCGCTTCGGGGAGCTGGCAGGGGCCTCCGTCGACGTGGACGCGGTGTTCGAACTGCTGTTCCGTGAGGCGCTGAACGGCGAACCGGATGCCGGCGGCCTGCTCGCATACAACTACCTGGCGGGCGAGCCGGTCACCGGCACGGCGGAGGGGCGTCCGCTGTTCGTGCGCACGCCGGACAGCCGATTCACGCTCGCCAACCTCATGCGCGCTCAGCTCTACGGGGTGTTCGGCACCCTGAGCCTCGGCATGCGCGTGCTCTCCGACGAGGGCGTCGCGCTCGACCGGATGCTCGCCCACGGCGGCGTCTTCCGCACTGCGGGCGTCGCGCAGCGGTTCCTTGCGGCGGCACTGAACGCTCCGGTGGCCGTCGGCGAGACGGCCGCGGAGGGCGGGGCGTGGGGGATCGCGGTGCTCGCGGCGTACCTGCGCGAGGCATCCGCAGCCGGCGGCACGCACCCATCACTCAGCGACTACCTGAACGACATCGTGTTCGCGGATGCCGCGCTGCGAGTCGCCGACCCCGACCCGGCCGATGTCGCCGGCTTCGCCGCCTACCTCGAGCGCTACAGCGCCGGCCTCGGGGTCGAACGCGCCGCGATCGCTGCGCTGATTCCCGCTGGCTGACCGTGCCGCCCCTCCCGCTGGCTGACCGCGTGACCCCTTCCCGCCGGTTGAGCTTGTCGAAACCCCTCTCGCGGGTTGGGCCAGCCGCCCCCTTCCCGTTGGTTGAGCTTGTCGAAACCCCTCCCGTTGGTTGAGCTTGTCGAAACCCCCGCTGGTTGTCCGTGTCACCCGCGCTCCCGCTGGTTGACCGTGTCGCCCCTTCCCGCCGGTTGAGCTTGTCGAAACCAGAAGTACTCCCGTCCCACTCCCCGTTCCCCATCCCATCCCGCCCCAGTACAACCGGTACCGAAGGAACAGACCCATGACCCGCACCCCTCTCACCACCTCGCTCGACGAATACGAGGTGTGGTTCCTCACCGGCAGCCAGCACCTCTACGGCCCGGAGACACTGGCGCAGGTCGCCGACCAGTCGCGCGCCATCGCGGAGCAGCTCGGGGCATCCGCCGACGTGCCGGTGCGTATCGCCTGGAAGCCGGTGCTCACCGGATCGGAGGAGATCCGCCGCATGATGCTGGAGGCGAATGCCGACGACTCCGTGATCGGCGTGGTCGCCTGGATGCACACCTTCAGCCCCGCGAAGATCTGGATCGCCGGTCTCGACGCGCTGCAGAAGCCGCTGCTTCACCTGCACACGCAGGCGAACGTGGCGCTGCCGTGGAGCGAGATCGACTTCGACTTCATGAACCTCAACCAGGCAGCACACGGCGACCGCGAGTTCGGGTACATCCAGTCCCGCCTCGGCGTCGCCCGCACCACTGTCGTCGGCCACGTCAGCGACCCTGTCGTGAGCGGCCGCATCGGCACCTGGATGCGTGCGGCCGCCGGCTACGCGGCATCCCGCGCCCTCAAGCTCGCCCGTTTCGGCGACAACATGCGCTTCGTCGCCGTCACCGAGGGCGACAAAACGGAGGCTGAGCACGTCTTCGGCGTACAGGTGAACACCTGGGGCGTGAACGAGCTCGCGGATGCCGTGAGCCAGGCATCTGAAGCAGACATCGACGCGCTCGTGGCCGAGTACGAAGAGCTGTACGACGTCGTCCCCGAGCTGCGGCGCGGCGGCGAACGGCACAAGTCGCTGCGCGATGGTGCCGCGATCGAGCTGGGGCTGCGCTCGTTCCTCGAGGAGGGCGGCTTCGGTGCCTTCACCACGAACTTCGAGGATCTCGGCGCCCTCAAGCAGCTGCCCGGGCTCGCTGTGCAGCGCCTGATGGCCGAGGGTTACGGCTTCGGCGCTGAGGGCGACTGGAAGACGGCGGTGCTCGTGCGCATCGCCAACGTGATGGGCGCCGGGCTGCCTGGCGGCGCATCCCTGATGGAGGACTACACGTACGACCTCACGCCGGGTCGGGAGCGCATTCTCGGCGCGCACATGCTCGAGGTGAGCCCGTCGCTGACGACGGCGAGACCGACGCTGGAGATCCACCCACTGGGTATCGGCGGTAAGGATGACCCGGTGCGGCTCGTGTTCAACGCGGATGCCGGCCCCGCTGTCGTCGTGGCGCTCTCAGACATGCGCGACCGGTTTCGTCTCACCGCGAACGTGGTCGAGGTCGTACCGCCCACAGCGCCGCTGCCGAACCTTCCTGTGGGTCGAGCGGTGTGGATTCCGCAGCCCGACTTCCGCACCTCCGCCTGGGCGTGGCTGCAGGCCGGCGCCGCGCACCACACCGTCATGACGAACGCCGTGGGCATCGAAGCATGGGAGGACTTCGCCCGGATGTCCGCCACCGAGTTGGTCATCATCGACGAACGCACCCGCCCACGCGAGTTCGAGCACCAGTTGCAGTGGAGCGCCGCCTACTGGCGCCTCCAGCGCGGCCTCTGACCTCGGTCCCGCCCGGCCTCATCCCGATCCCACCCATACGCCCAGTACCGGTCGGTGCCCAACTGCGCCAGATCACCGTGATTGCGCCCGGAAACCTGGCGCGATCGCGCCAAGCTGGCGCAATCACGGCACGCATCGGTCGAGCTGGGCATGCGGGGATCAGTCGCCCCGGGGGCGCGCCACGCCCGGGGCGCAACGCCGAATTGCACGTCGGGCCCCCGCCACGTAAAGTAATCACTTGTCACCCCAAAGGTGCGGAAAGCTCGCAGAGCTTCCGGCCTCAAGTGGGACCGATCCCCAGCCGAAGAGCTACTCCTTTCGAGGAGAGAACCACTGGCTGAACGGAATGAACAACTTCCATCGGCGTGTGCTCGAGTCTGTCTCGAGCGCTGGCCCATGGATGATCGGCGAACAAGCCCTGACAAGTAGGTCGAGAGACCGATGGTCAGGAGTGTCCGATCCTTGAGAACTCAACAGCGTGCACAATGTCAAATGCCAATTTACCTCGGCATCAACCTTTTTTGGTTGGTGTGGAGATTCCTTTGGATTAGATATTTATTGAATGTCAGTTTGATATTCGATTCTAGTCAAGACAAGCTCGCGATTCGTGAACCTTTTTTGGTTTGTGTTTTGTATGGGTGTTTCCGGTGGGTCCTTTTGGGGGCTTGTCGGGTTTGAACATTTATGGAGAGTT
>NZ_BAAHAW010000017.1:0-68256 GCF_054777235.1 Humibacter antri
CCAGCCCGGCAGCGCTTCACCCCTGCCCACTTGACAAAACACGCTACATATCAGTTGTCGGCCAGGGTTGGGTCGGCGGCCTCCGCAACGGCCGACACGGGGGCCAGGTCGACACGATCCGTCGTCAGCCGTTGCACGGCGGGCGTGAGCGCGGCCGCTGCGCAGGCGCACGCGATGATCGCCGCCGCCCCGAAGAGTACGGTCTGCACCCCGACCTGATCGGCCAGCGGCCCGACGAGTAGCTCGCCGAGTGGAATCGCGGCGAACGATCCGACCGCGTCATAGGAGTAGACGCGAGCCAGTCTGTCCGGTGGAACATGCGACTGCAGTGACTGGTCCCACGCAACTCCGAATTGCTCGAGCGCGACACCGCCCGCGAAGAACGCGGCGGCCAGCACGGGCACGGCCGGGGCGGCCGCGAGCAATGCGACCGGAAGCGCACACACTGCCGTGAGGAGCACTCCGACGAGTAGGGCCTGTCGAGGTTGCCAGCGCAGTGCGACGAAGCCGCCCGCGACCAGGCCCACCGTCTCTGCTGCCGTGATGAGTCCCCAGCTTGCGCGGCCGAACGAGGCATCCGCCACCACGGGGCCGAGTACGGCGATGGCGCCGGTGAAGGCAGCGTTGACGAGAGCGAATTGCAGCACCACGACCCAGACCCAGGGCCGACTGGTGAACTCGCGCCAGCCGACGCGCAGGTCGTGCAGCGCACTCGTCGATTCGGTTCGCTTCGCCGTCGGTCTGCCCCGCACGAGGAGGAAGAGCGGGCCGGCGACCGCGAAACTGAGCGCGTCCACGGCCAGGCCCCAGCCGGGACCGATCATCGCGACGAGGCCGGCCCCGCTCACGGCGCCGAGCACCGTCCCGCCATTCAGACCGAGGCGCAGCAATGCGTTGGCCGGTCGCAACGCGTCCTCCGGCACGGTCTGCGGAATGAGCGCGGACGACGCGGGCAGAGCCACGGCCGCAGCCGCGCCGTTGACCACGCCCAGGCACGCGAGCACGAGGATGGATGCCGATCCACTCAGCACGAGCCAGGCGACGGCGCCCTGGGTCAGCGCGGCGAGCGTCGAGGTGCCGAGCAGTACGACGTTGCGCGGCAGGCGATCCGCGATGACGCCGCCGACGAGCAGCACGGCGACGTTGGCGATGGATCGCGCCGCAACCACGATTCCGAGCTGGGCCGCCGATCCGCCGAGGTCGAGCACGGCGAACGCCAGGGCGATCGGCGCGACGCCGTTGCCCAGAACGTTGATGAATCGCGCCGCGAAGAGATAGCGGAACGGCCGGTGGCGGAACGGGCTCGTTCGTCGCACCGGCACGGCAGCCGTCGTCATCGCTCGCTCCCGGCACCGTCGCCTGCGGGCTCGTCTGCTATGGCCGCATCAGCCGCGGACCGGTCGGGCTCGGGCTCGTCGGCCCCGGACCCGTCTGCTCCGCATCCATCTGCCATGGCGTCGTCAGCCCCGCGTCCGTCTGGCTCGGCCTCGGCAACTCCGCGTCCGTCGGGCTCGGCCTTGTCAGCCCCGGACCCGTCTGCCCGGGCGACTCGGAACAGCGCGGTCGTCATCGACACCGGGACGGCTCCCTTGCTGCGCGGAGGAGCTGCGGAAGAGTGCAGCAGGGCGGATGCCTCGCCCACCATCTCGACGACCTTGCGCCACACCTCGGGTGCGACCCAGAGCTCCGCGTCGGTGTTCACCGAGGGGCCTGGCGCACGCCGCGTGCCGCGCTCGCGCATCGCGTCTGCGAGCAGCGCGATGAAGTGAGTGTGGGCATCCGTGAACTCGTCGGTGGTCGTCGGCTCGGCGACGGCGAACGGCTCGGACGAGCTCTCGTGTCGGAATCGCCGCGCGACCCCGCCCCGCAGTTTGACCTCCTCGACCAGGCGGACGAGGCCCGCACGTTCCAACAGCCGCAGGTGGTAGCTCGCGTTCGCCTGCGTCACGTCCAGTTCGCGTGCGATCTCCGCGGCGCTCATCGACGCGCCGGTCAGCAGCGACAGCATCCGCAGTCGGAGCGGATGCGCCGTGGCGCGCAACTGCTCGAGTCGCTGTGCGGCCGCCGCGCGCTCATTGTCGGTCTCGGTCACGAGAGAACAGTCTGCCGCCCGGGCGCGCGACTGTCAAACAGTTGTTTGATGGTGTGATGGTGCCGTGGCAGCGCGGCCCCGCTGCGCTGCGGCGCATTCCGGTGTCGCACGATGCAGGTCCGCCTCGCCCGCACCCGCAATCCGGGACAGCTGAATGCGGCCAGCGGGAGCGGATGATCGCGGAACGCAGGCGGAAGCACGGACGGCAACCGAACGCGCGAGCGGGACGCAGACGAGGGCGGAACGCGCGCCGGGGAACGCGGGCGAGAGCAGAACGAGGGGGCTGGGACGTGGGCGACAGCGGGACGTGAGGCGGGCGGTAGGCGGCGGCGCCTCAGCACTCGATGACGTTCACCGCGAGGCCCGCAGCGCTGGTCTCCTTGTAGCGGTCGCTCATGTCGGCACCGGTCTGGCGCATCGTCTCGACCGCGACGTCGAGCGGCACGAGGTGCCGGCCGTCGCCGTGCAGGGCAAGGCGCGCCGCCGACACCGCGGTGGAGGCCGCGATCGCGTTGCGCTCGATGCACGGTATCTGCACGAGCCCGCCGACCGGGTCGCAGGTGAGCCCGAGGTGGTGCTCGACCGCGATCTCCGCCGCGTTCTCCACCTGGTCGGGCGTGCCGCCCAGCACGGCGCAGAGCCCGGCAGCCGCCATCGCGCACGCGGATCCGACCTCCGCCTGGCATCCGCCCTCAGCGCCGGAGATGGATGCGTTCGCCTTCAGAATCGACCCGATCGCGGCGGCGGTGAGCAGGTAGCGGTGTGCGTCGGCATCCGTCGCCCGTGGGTTGAAGCGCAGGTGGTATTCGAGAACGGCGGGCACGATGCCTGCAGCACCGTTCGTCGGCGCGGTGACGACGCGGCCTCCGGCGGCGTTCTCCTCGTTCACGGCGAGGGCGTAGGCGCGCATCCATTCTGCGGCGAAGTCCGGCGCGTCGGCGGGCATGACGTCGAGCTGTTCACGCATCGCCTCGGCGCGCCGTGGCACGTGCAGCCCGCCGGGCAGCTCGCCGTGGGCGTGCAGTCCGCGCTCGACGCAATCGTGCATCGCGTTCCGGATGGCGTCGAGTCCTGCAAGCAGCTCCGCCTCGCCGTGCCGCTCCAGCTCGATGCGGTACGCGACGTCGCAGACGCCCAGCCGGTGCTCTGCACACAACGCGAGCAGTTCGGCTGCCGTCGAGAACGGCCACTGCGTCGAGTACCCGGGTCCTGCCGCCCCGGGACCGGCCGAGCGGGGTCCGGACGACCCGATTCCTGCCGAGCCGGGTCCGGCCGAGCGGGGTCCGACTGATCCGGATTCGGCCGACTCGGAGCCGGTTGATCCGGATTCGTCCGGCTCGGCCTCCACCCCGCGTTCGGCGATGAACCCGCCGCCGATGGAGAAGAACGTGCGCTCCACGATCGGGCCACGCGAGCCTGCGGCGTACGCGCGCAGGGTGAGCGCATTCGGATGCTCGGGCATCCGCGTGCGCGGCTCGAACGTGAGATCGGATGCCTGGAACGGCACCTCGACCCGGCCCGCCGAGTTCGACCGGCCCAGAGCCTGTCGAAGGGTGGAGACCTCGTCACCGGCTCTCGCGTCGGAGGCAGTGTCGGCGGTTGCGGTTGCGGCGCTGCCGTTGCTGCCGAACTTCGTGTCGTACCCGGTGCTCGACGCGTCGGGGGCGCTTCCTGTGCCGAGCGTGAGCATGCCGGCCTCCGTCGCTCGCGCCCACGCGCCGTGCACCGCGGCCGGATCGCACGTCTCGGATCGCTCGCCCGCGAGGCCGGCCACCACAGCATCGGGCGTTCCGTGGCCGACGCCGGTCGCCGCGAGCGACCCGTACAGCGTGCACTCCACCCGCGTCACGTGGGGAAGGATGCCCGCCTCGGCCAGCTCCGCCACGAACCGCCCGGCCGCGCGCATCGGACCCACCGTGTGCGAGCTGGACGGCCCGATTCCGATCGAGAACAGGTCGAGCGCCGACACGTACACGGACATACCGCCAGTGTGCATGCTGTGCCACGTCGCATCCGTCGCCGCCGTCCGGAATGCCGGACGAGTGCTCACGGTACCGACGATCCCGCACGGTACGGACAGTCCCGCACGGTGTCGACGATCCCGCACGGACTCGACGATCCCGCACGGACTCGACGAACGAGCACGGTACCGACGAGCGAGCACGGTGTCGACGAGAGGGCACGGTACAGACGCCCATCGCGTGGTGCGTCGTCGGTACCGTGCCCTCTCGTCGATTGCATGGTGGGCGCGGTGGTCGGGGGTTTCCGCACGCCCGCTTCGCGGGCTGCTCCACCCGCAGCACGGGTGTCAGCGGCGAGGGCTGCTCCGCCGGCGGCAGGGACCGGGCCGGCGGCAGGGACCGGGCCTGCGGCAGGGACCGGGCCTGCGGCAGAGCCCGAGCCGGCGGTCGAGCCCGAGCCGGCGGTCGAGTCTGGCCCGGCGGGGCAGCGACGCTACGGCAGCTGGTGCACCGGCACGGCGTCCTCGATCTCGATGGCCTGCTGCCGCGCCAGCTCGCGCTCGCCTGCCACGTCGACGCGCCGCGTGAACAGCCAGTACGCGACGGCGGCGACGGGCAGGCCGATGAACAGCGAGATGTCCACGCCGCCGAGCGCGTGCGACACCGGTCCCGTGTACACGCCGGCGATGTCGAAGAACGGAACCATCGCGGCGAACCCGAGCACGTAGGCGCCGATGCCGGCCCAGCCCCAGCGCTTGTAGATGCCGTTCGGCTTGAAGATCTCCGCGATCGCGTAGTGTCCGCGCCGCACGATGAAGAAGTCGGTCAGGTTCACGGCCGTCCACGGGATGAACAGGTACAGGATCACCAGCAGGAAGTCGTTGAACGACCCCAGGAAGTCGGCCGTCGCGAACAGCGCGAACCCGAGCGAGAGTGCCGCGGTGATGCCGAGGGTGATCATCCGGATGGCCAGCGTCGGCCTCACCTTCTTGAAGCTGTCGATCGACGAGATGAGCGTGAGCGACCCGCCGTACATGTTCAGCGCCGTCACCGAGATGAGCCCGAGGCCGAACACGATCAGCGCGATGACGCCGAAGCCGGGGAACAGGGCATCCGCCACCTTCTTCAGATCGACCACCGTGTTCGAGCCGATGTCCTTGGCCGAGACGGCGATGTACGAGCCGAGGAACATCATCCACATGCCACCGAGCGCGCTGCCCCAGAACGTGACGTTGAACGTGCTGCTCGGCTTCGTGCCGGCAGGCAGGTACCGCGAGTAGTCCGAGACGTAGATGGCCCACGAGATCTGGTAGCCCGCCGCGACACCGAGCTGGCCGAAGAACGCCACAGGGCTGAAGTCGCCGAGGTTGAACTCGGATGCCGGAATGTGCAGATGGATGATCGCCGAGATCGACACGAGCGCGAGCACGATGACCGTGAGGTAGGTGAGGTAGCGCTCGAACGAGTGGATGAAGTCGTAGCCGACCAGTGCGATCACGACGGCGACGATGGTGACCACCCAGATCCAGAGCGGGTTGGATGCCTGCTTCGAACTGATCGCACCGCCGATCGCCTCACCGCCCAGCACCGAGTTGAAGATGTTGAAGCCCGCGTACTGGATGTAGGCGAACAGCCACACGAGCAGGGCCCCGATGTAGCCGAACTGCGGGCGGGACTGGATCATCTGCGGCAGCCCGAGTTGCGGACCCTGCGAGGAGTGCGCAGCCATGAAGAACGTGCCGATGCAGATGCCGACCGCGATCGCGATCAACGACCAGATCAGGTTGCCGCCCGAGGTGATGCTGATCAGGCCGGTGGCGAGCGTGGCGATCTGGGCGTTGCACATGAACCACAGAGGTCCGATGTGCGAGACCTTGCCATGCCGCTCCGCCTGCGGCACATAGTCGATCGAGCGCACCTCGAGTCCGGTGCGGCGGGTGGTGGTTTCAGGGGCGGATTGGGTACGGGACATCGAGCGGCTTTCGGGTCACGTGCGTGCGCGTCGGTGCGCACGCCACAAGACACGGATGCTAGAACCGCGACTCAGGCTTGTGCCAGACATGCACCCTGAACCTGTCAGCCTTCGCAGGAATGTCCGCTCACCGCGCCGCATCGCCTCCCTCGTTCTCGGCGCCCGGGCCCTCGCCGGTCCGTACCGGCGCCCCGGTGGAAACAGGCTGACTTCCCGTGAGCCAGGCCGTCAGCACAGCCGCCGCGTCGACGGATGTTCCGTGCAGGCCGTTGCCGATCAACCGGTCGTAGAAGAGTCCGTTCATGACGCCGATGAGATCGACCGCGCGTTGCTCGATGTCGGCGATGCCGAGCTCGCGGAGTAGTCGCTCGGCCTGCTCGAGCACCGCGGTGCGCACCGGTGACTTCGTCGTGAGCAAGGCGTGCAGTTCGGGATCGCTCAGGCAATCGATCGTCAGAGCCATCCGGGCACGGATGTCCACGCCGCGGGCGACGACATCCTCGAACGCGGCGATGAGCTGCACGACGGCCTCCTGAATCGTGCGTGGAGGGGGCGCGTCAGGCGCGCGCAGATGCGCAGTGCCGGCAATGCGCTGCACCACCATCAGCACGAGGTCACGTCGAGTACGCGCGTAGTTCGACGCGGTGCCCTCCGGCAGGCCCAGCCGTCGATCGATTCGGCGATGGGTGAGCGCGTGGCTGCCGCCTTCTGCGACCAGTTCCATCGCAGCCTGTGCGATGTCGTCTCGTCGGGTCATCCCGGACCTCCTCGAAATTCACTACGATCGTAGTACTGTGGGTTTCACGTGAAATGCACACACATCGGGGGTGTTCCGTGTCGCTCGATCAACCGACGACTGTCGATCTTGCGGTTGCCTCGGGCTCGGCGACGTGGTCGTCATCCAGAACAACCTCCGCCGAGCTGTACGCGCCTCGGCCAGGCTCCGCTCAGGCGATCAGAGCATGATCGGCGCGCTGACGACCACGTTGCTCCTGGCGCTGTGTGCCGTGATGGCCATTCATCCGCCGATGCCTCGCTTCTCGTCGCCGTTCAATCTGCAGTTCGGCCTCGGCTGGTGGGTCAACGAGGCGCCGCTTCTCGGCCTGTGGTGGCTGGTGGCAGGCTCGACCGGCGCGCTGCTCGCTGCACCGTCGGCATTCTGGTGGTGGTCGGTCGCCGGGCTCATGGTCGTGGACGGGCTCCTGCTGGTGCTGATCGCTGTGCGCGCCCGATCCACCCGCACGGCGCTTTCGGCGGCATTCCAGGACGCCTACGGCCCCGACGGGGTTCCGCGCTACACGCAGCCGGCCTGGTGGCGCCTCGTGCTGCCGGTCCTCTCGTGGCGGCCTGACGTGCGCCGCATCCGCAATCGTCGCTACGGGCCGTCGCGTCGTGGGAATCGGCTGGATGTCTACGTGTCCCGTCGACGCCGTACGGACGGTGCACCTGTGCTGGTCTACGTGCACGGCGGGGCGTTCGTCCTGGGCAGCAAGATGCTCGGCTCCCGTGCGCTGCTCTATCGGCTGGCCGCACAGGGGTGGGTGTGCATCAGCATCGACCACCGGCTGTTCCGGGTGCAGTATGCGGATCAGCTCGCCGATGTACGCGCCGCCCTGACTTGGGTCCGCGCCAACGCCCGCTCCTACGGCGGCAGCCCCGAGGCGGTCTTCGTGGCCGGCGGCTCTTCGGGTGCACACCTGGCCGCGACGGCGACTCTGTCCGGCACCGAGGTTCGCGGCGTCATCGCCTTCTACGGTTACTACGGCAGCGTCGGCCGTTCCAGGACCGGGCCGACCTCACCGCAGGACTGCATCAACCCTGACGCACCGCCGTTCCTCATCGTGCACGGCACCGTCGACACCCTCGTGCTGCGCCGAGACGCCCGTGATTTCGCCAGCCGACTCCGGGCCGTTTCGCGCCGCCCCGTCGTGTATGCAGAGCTCCCAGGAGCTCAGCACAACTTCGACTTCTTCCAGTCGTTGCGGTTCCATGCGGTCACCGACGCCGTGGTCCGGTTCACGGAGCTCACGATCGGAGCAGACGGAGCGCGATCGGCGAGGCCGGCAGCGTCGAACGCCGGCCGCGTGTCGTCAGCGGATGTTCGATGTGAGAAGGAATCAGGAACATCGGCTAGATAACGGTGCGGCATGGAACGGCGCTGGCAGTTGCTCGGTCTCGGCGAACTCGACTGGCGGTGGCGCGGGGCGACTCGGTTTCGACAAGCTCAACCGGCGGGATGCGGCTCAAGAAGGCGGTGGTGCGGGGTCGCTCGGTTTCGACAAGCTCAACCGGCGGTATATGCAGCTCGACCGGCGGGATGGGGCTCGACCGGTGGTGTGCGGCTCGACCGGTGGTGTGCGGCTCGACCGGCGGTGGCGCGAGGCGGCCCGGTTTCGACAAGCTCAACCGGCGGGAGATGCGGCTCGGCCGGCGGGATGCGGCTCGACGGGCGGGACGCGGCTCGGCCGGCGATGTACCGCTCACACGGCGCCCAGCGCCTCCACGATCGCCGCGACGAAGCCGTCGATGTCGTCTTCTGTGGTGTCCCACGAGCACATCCAGCGCACCTCGCCGCGGTCGGGCGCCCAGTCGTAGAACCGGTACTGCTCGCGAACCCGCTCGGCGGCCTCCTTCGGCAGCGTCGCGAACACGCCGTTCGACTCCGTCGCCTGCGTGAAGCCCAGCCCGGGAGCGCGGCCGGATGCAACGGCATCCTCCAGCTCGGACCGCAGCCGGCCGGCCATCGCGTTCGAGTGCCGCGCGCTGCGCAGCCAGAGCTCGTCGGTCAGCAGCGCGATGAGCTGCGCCGAGATGAACCGCATCTTCGAGGCCAGCTGCATGTCGAGCTTGCGCAGGTAGGTCATGCCCTCCGAGGCATCCGGGTTCAGCACCACGACGGCCTCGCCGAACAGGAGCCCGTTCTTCGTGCCGCCGAAGCTGAGCACGTCGACGCCGGCATCGCTCGTGAAGGTGCGCAGTGGGGCACCGAGGTGGGCGGCGGCGTTGGCGACGCGGGCGCCGTCCATGTGCACGCGCATCCCGAGCGAGTGCGCGTGTTCGCAGATGGCACGCACCTCCTCGAGGCTGTAGCAGGTGCCGAGCTCGGTGGTCTGCGTGATCGAGACCGCCAGCGGCTGTGCCCGATGCTCGTCGCCCCAGCCCCAGGCCTGCTTGTCGATCAGCTCGGGCGTGAGCTTGCCGTCTTGGGTCTCGACCGTGAGCAGCTTGAGTCCACCGACCCGCTCGGGGGCGCCGTTCTCGTCGGTGTTGATGTGTGCCGTGGCGGATGCCACCACCGCGCCCCAGCGCGGCAGCATCGACTGCAACGCGGTCACGTTCGCCCCGGTGCCGTTGAACACCGGATACACCTGAACGCCCTCGCCGAACTGCCCGGCGAACACCTCGTGGAGGCGCTCGGTGTAGGCATCCTCGCCGTAGGAGATCTGGTGCCCGCTGTTCGCGGCGACGATGGCGTCGATGACCTCTTGATGCGCTCCCGCGTAGTTGTCGGAGGCGAATGCGCGGGAGTCCGGGTCGTGCAGGCGAAGTGTCATGATGCATCCATCTTCGCGGATGCGCGTCTGGCACGAACGCCGGGCACGGCCGCAGATGCCCCGCCGCCCTCCGCCGAGCCGTCATCATCGGGGTGGCAGGCGCACCGGTGACACGGGCAGGCACCGAAATCGCGATATCACTTTAGGATGAGCGCATGGGAACAGTTCCGCAGCGGCCGGACGCGCCACCGTTCGCCTACTCGGGCGCGCGAGTAGACATCGAGGAGCGGCCGGCGCAGGTGATCAGCGGCGGGTACGGCATCGCGGCGATCGCGGCGTTCGTCGTGATCGCGATCGTTGTGATCGCGCAGGGCCAGACGCGATTCGCCATCCTGCCGATCCTCGCCATCGCGGTCGTGCTCGGCTCGCTGGTCGTTCTTCAGCCGGGTGAGACGCGGGTGATCCAGCGGTTCGGTCACTACGTCGGAACGGTTCGCCGCTCCGGCCTCTCGTGGGTGCTGCCGTTCACGACCCGGCGCAAGATGAGCGTGCGCATCCGCAACTTCGAGACGAAGCGACTGCGGGTGAACGACGCTGAGGGCAATCCGGTGGAGATCGCGGCCATCGTCGTGTGGCAGGTGACCGATACCGCGAAGGCCGTCTACGCCGTGGATGACTACCTCGACTTCGTCGCCGTGCAGGCCGAGTCGGCGGTGCGGCAGATCGCGAACGCCTATCCATACGATTCCGCCGGTGAAGACCGCATCTCACTCCGCGACTCCACCGATGTCGTGGCCAGCGAACTCTCTCATGAGGTCACGATGAGGGTCGCGCTCGCCGGAGTCGAGATCGTGGAGGTGCGCATCAGCCACCTCGCGTACGCGCCGGAGATCGCCCAGGCCATGCTGCGCCGTCAGCAGGCCGCGGCCGTCGTGCAGGCCCGTTCGCGCATCGTGGAAGGCGCAGTCGGCATGGTCGAGATGGCGCTCGACCGCCTCAACGAGAGCGACTACGTGACGCTCGACGACGAGCGCAGGGCTGCGATGGTCAGCAACCTGATGGTCGTGCTGTGCAGCGACCAGCCGGCCGCGCCCATCGTCAACGCGGGAACGCTGTACTCGTGACGGCCATGACACACGGAAGATCACGATGAGCGCCGAGCGCAAGAACGTGCTGTTGCGGCTCGATCCGGCGGTGCACGACGCGATCGCGCGGTGGGCATCCGGAGAGTTGCGCAGCGTGAACGCGCAGATCGAGATCTTGCTGCGGGATGCCCTCAAACAAGCGGACAGACTGCCGAAAGAGGTCGCTCCCCTGCCCAAGCGCGGCCGGCCGCCGCGCGTTTGAGAGGATGACGGGTCCGTTCCCCGTCCGCGGTCGAGCGTGTCGAAACCTGTCCCGGCACGGAGTCGGGCAGGGCCCGTGGGTTGAACGTGTCGAAGCCCGCTTCAGCACGGAGTCGGGTCGGGCCCGTGGGTTGAACGTGTCGAAGCCCGCTTCAGCACGGAGTCGGGTCGGGCCCGTGGGTTGAACGTGTCGAAACCCGCTTCAGCACGGTGTCGGGTCGGGCCCGTGGGTTGAGCTTGTCGAAACCCGCTTCAGCACGGAGTCGGGCCGGGCCCGCGGGTTGAGCTTGTCGAAACCGCTTCAGCGCGCGTCGGGTTTCGACAAGCTCAACCCACGGGGGCAAGCTCAACCCACGGGGGCAAGCTCAACCCACGGGGGCAAGCTCAACCCACGGGGGCAAGCTCAACCCACGGGGCGGCAAGCTCAACCTCCACGGGTGCCGAACTCGACCCACGGCAGCTAAAGTGATATCGTTTTTCATGTGACAGGGAATGAGCCCTCGCCGGTGCCGATGACGCCAGAACAATCAACTCTGCCCGCCTTGCAGGTGAGCGAATTGACCGTCGCCTACGGACAGCAGATCGCGGTCGCCGGTGTGAGTCTGCAGATCGAGCGCGGCGAGATCTTCGGCCTGCTCGGTCCGAACGGTGCAGGCAAGACGAGCACCCTCGGAGCGATAGAGGGCCTGGTGCATCCGCGATCCGGCACCGTGACCGTCGATGGAATGGATGCCCGCCAGCACCCCACCGAGACGAAGGCGCGTCTCGGGGTGCAGCTGCAGACATCCAGCTTCCAGGCGGAACTCAGCATCGAGCAGATCGCGACCCTATACGGCGGACTGTACGGCGTGCGACTGACACGGGAACGCATCAGGCAGAGCCTGAACGAGATCGGGCTCGATCAGGAGCGGGGAAAGCGGTTCAAGCAGCTCTCCGGCGGCCAGCAGCAGCGGTTGGCGCTGTACATCGCCACCATTCACGATCCGCTCCTTCTGCTGCTCGACGAGCCCACCGCAGGCCTCGACCCGCAGTCGCGCCGCGCGCTCTGGTCGCGCATCGAGCAGCTGCGGAAGCGGGGCAGCAGCATCCTGCTGACCACCCACTCCATGGAGGAGGCGCAGTCCGTGTGCGACCGCGTCGCGATCATCGACCACGGCGCCCTGCTCACGGAGGGCACGCCCGCCGACCTGATCGCGAAGAACCGGGACGATCCGCGGGTGCAGGCCGTCGCGCACGGCGACGTCACGCTCGAGGATGTCTTCATCGGCCTGACGGGAAGTGAGATCCGTGACTGACACAGCTTTCCGTCGCCCGCCGCTCGGCCTTGTGTTGGGCTCACTGCTTCGCGCCGACACCATCGTGCTGCTGCACAGCCGGGTGGCGACGGTGCTGAGCATCATCCTTCCCGTGGCCATTCTCGTGATCACCAGTCTCGGCAAAGGATCGCAGCGGTTCGGCGGATCCGACCTCGTCATCGGTCTCGCACTCACCCTCGGCCTGCTCACCTCGTGCCTTCTCGGCTACAGCCTCAACCTGGCGCGCGAGCGCGAGATCGGGGTGTTGCAGCGGCTCCGCGTCACTCCGGCGCCGACCTGGACCATCATGACCAGCCGGCTCGTCGTGCAGGTCGTGATGAATCTGGTCGGCTCGATCATCGTCGTGGTCGTCGGGGTGATCTTGCACGGACTCGCGCTCAGCTTCGGTCAGTACGTGATGGTGCTGGTGGTGGCGATCCTCGGGGCGGCGGTGTTCCTGTCGATCGGCCAGGCGCTGGTGGGGCTGATTCCGAGTCAGGGCGCGGTGCT
This sequence comes from Humibacter antri, assembly GCF_054777235.1. Taxonomy (NCBI): domain Bacteria; kingdom Bacillati; phylum Actinomycetota; class Actinomycetes; order Micrococcales; family Microbacteriaceae; genus Humibacter; species Humibacter antri. Next base: position 12,671 of record NZ_BAAHAW010000017.1, read on the forward strand.
CGCGGCCGGCCGCATCCTGTTCATCCTGCTCGTTCTGGTCGGCATTCTCGGCGGCACCGGTGTGCTGGGCGACGCGATCAAGTCGATCTCGCAGTGGACGCCCGTCGGAGCCCTGATGCCCCTGTTCGGCGATGTGATCGCCGGCGCCCCGTGGAGCGGCCAAGACACGAACGCGCTGCTGGCGTGCGGAGGCTACATCGTGGTGTTCGCGTTCATCGGCATCCGCTGGTTCCGCTGGGAGAGCCGCTGACCACACGCCGCCCGCTCGCCTGTGATGCCCGGGACCGCACACCGCCCGTGCGACCGCACACCACCCCGAGCCTGGATGCCGCTCCCGGGACCGCACGCCGCTCCCGAGCCCCCACACCGTTCGCGAGACTGCGCACCACCCCCGAGACAGCGCACCGCCCCCGGGACCGCACACCGTTCGGGAGACCGCACGCCGCTCCCGAGACAGCGGGAGATACCCGCGGTCTCGGGGTGCACGTGCAGTCTCGCGGGCCGCGTCGAGGGTTCACCCGGGCGGCGTCGAGCGCTCTCGCGGGCGGTGTCGAGCGCTCAGGCGAGCGACGCGCCCGTGATGCCCTTCGTCGACTCGATGGTGCCGCCCATCTTCTTGTTCAGCGCCTCGTAGAACATCGAGAGCGGGAACTCGTCGTCGAGCACGGCATCCGTGTACCCCTTCGGCGCGCCGGCGAGAACCTCCTCGGGCAGGCCCTTCGCCCAGGCGGATGCCGGGTTCGGCGTGAGCACACTGCTGACCAGGCCGTAGGCGGCCAGCCAGTGCGCGGTCTTGGGTCGGTCGATCGAGCGCCAGTACAGCTCGTTGATCGTGTCGCTGAGCGAGACGACCGCGTCGCCGACGGCATCCCAGTCGATCGACAGCTGCGTGTCGGTCCAGTCGAGCACGTGGTGCTGGTGCAGCCAGGCGAACAGCAGCTGCCCGCCGAGCCCGTCGTAGTTGCGCACCCGGCTGCCTGTGACCGGGAAGCGGAAGATGCGGTCGAACAGAATCGCGTAGCGCACGAGGGAGGCGTGCTCCAGGATGCTGCGCTGATCATCCGTCAGTTCCTCGGCAGGCATGGCGCCGAGGACCTTCTCGAGCCGGTACGCCTCGCGATACGCGGTGAGGTCGCAGCGGAGCTCCTCGAGCGAGTACAGAAAGTACGGCATGCGTTGCTTGATCATGAACGGGTCGAACGGCAGGTCGCCGCGCATGTGGGTGCGGTCGTGGATGATGTCCCACATCACGAACGTCTCCTCGATGAGCGCCTGGTTCTCGAGCAGCCGCGCGGCGTCGTCGGGCAGGTCGAGCTTCGTGATGTCGGATGCCGCCCGCACGACCACACGGTAACGGGCGGCCTCGCGGTCCTGGAAGATCGCACCCCACGTGAAGGCCGGCAGTTCCCGCATAGCGACCGTCTCCGGGAACAGCACGGCGGAGTTGGTGTCGTAGCCGGGGGTGAAGTCGATGAGCCGAAGCGAGACGAACAGCTTGTTGCCGTAATCGGTGCGCTCGAGCTCTCCCACGAACTCGGGCCAGATCGTCTCGACGATCAGGGCCTCGACGTGCCGGTCGGTGGACCCGTTCTGCGTGTACATCGGGAACACCACGAGGTGGCGCAGGCCATCCACGCGGTGCTGCTGCGGCTGGAACGCGACGAGCGCGTCGTAGAAGTCCGGCACTCCGAACCCGCCGTCGACCCAGCGCTCGAAGTCTGCCTCCAGGGCGGCGAGGTAGCCGGCGTCGTGCGGGAACAGCGGAGCCAGGTCGCCGATCGCGTGCACGATCGTGGCGACGTGGGTGCGGGCATCCGCGTGCCGGTCGGCATCCGGAATCGAGCCGTCTTTGACCTGGTCGCCCTGGATTCTCGTGGCCGCCAGCTTCAGCGCGAGCCACGCAGGGTCGGCGGTGATGTTCGCCAGGCGTGCCGCAGCATCCGCGTCGAGGGCCTCGGGCGCACTCGTGGGAAGAACGATGGACATGACGAGACCTCCTCGTGGTGAACTCTTTGCGTCTACTTCGAGGGTAACGACGAGGTTCGAGGATGAGTTTGCCGAGTTGGCGTTCAGTGTTGCGTTTGCGAACGAATGCGCGCAACGAACGTGCGTTGCTCGAGCACGGGGTTCACCGATCGGAGGAATCGGCGTCGCGCTCCGGGTCTGTCGACCCGGAGACCAGCATTGCGGCACCCGGGTCGTCCAGATCGCTCAGGTCTATGTCGGGGCGAGCATGACGGCCGGGTCGCGCGACCTCGGTCCGCCCTGTCTCGACGCCGACGGGCGACCGGTCGCTCAACGTGGCAGAGACCACACGCAGGAAGACGATCAGCCAACTGAAGATGAGCACCGCTGCGACCAGCTCCACCGCTGTCAGGTTGTAATAGCCGATCGCGAAGAACACGGCGGCGACCACGATGACCGCCAGGAACAGCAGCCCGAGCGCGATGAACGCGCGCGGCAACTCGGGAATGAACCAGCGCAAGCCGATGGTGATGATCAGGTAGGCGACCACCATTCCGCACGCGACCGAGTTGTGCACGATGAAGAAGCGGTCGACGGGGAAAACGCCGACGCATCCCAACAGAACCCCGAGCGCTACCAGTGCCCAGCGCACGATCAGCACGCCGGTTCGTCGACGGCCGTCGAAGAGTGCGGCCGTCGCGTAGCGGGCGATGGTGGTGACGAGGAACCCCGCCACGATCAACGTGAGGTTGAAGGCGAACGAGGAGAGGTCGTTCGTCATGCCCAAAGCGCTCAGATTCTTCTGCCACCAGTGCGGGTCGGTTGCTGTCAGCATGCTGGTCACCGCCCCGAGCACGAGGAACACGGCGAGCACCGCTGCAAGGTGCATGCCGTCCAGGCCACGGGTGGAGAGGAAGACGAAATACCCGGTGATCGCAGCGGCAGACGCCGCCAGCGCGACCGCCGGCAGTGGATAGACGACCGCCCCTTTGAAACTCTGCTCGGCCACGGCCGCAAGCACGAGCCAGAGCAGTAACGCGATCACTGCATGCGCGACGCAGATCGCCGACATGTCGAGCAGGGACCCCGCCAGCGAACGCTCGCGGAGGCGAGCGCCCGGCGGAACGCACCAGGTGACGACGCACACGACGAGTGCGGCGGCGGCACCGGCGATCGCGGCGAATTGTCCGAGTGAATTCGGCCCGCTGATCGGTTGGCTTCTCGTTCCGAAGGCGATCATGGCGGCGAGCGCCACGATCACGAAGCAGGCCGCGCCCACGGCGAGGGCGAGAGTCTCCCGGTCGGCGGCCACGCGTTCGACGCGCTCGCGCAGTGTCATGGCAGGAGGGTATCGAGCATCCGACGGCCCCGGCTCACCCGCTCTGCGCTATTCAGTCGCCGGCTCCCCGAGAGCTCAGGCCACCGGGTACTCCACGTATGCGAACCGCGTGCCGTCGGGCGACCAGCTCGCCACGTTCATGGTGCCCTGCCCGCCGAAGAGGTCGACGATGTCGACCGGCTGCCCGCCGTCGGGGTCGATGCGACGGATGCGCACACGCTCGTTCTCCGGATGCCCGACCACCCCGGGCGGGTAGCTCACGTACACGAGATCGCGTGCGCCGGGCGCCACGTGCGGGAACCAGTTCACGCGTGCGTCGAACGTGAGCTGCGCGACGTCCGAGCCGTCCGGCCGGCAGCGGAACAGTTGCGCGTGCCCCGGATGGCCCGACTCGCGCTCCGAGTTGAAGTAGATCCACTCGCCGGTCGGGTCGAACTCGGCGCCGTCGTGCGGGCTGTCGGAGTCGGTGAGTTGCGTGTCATCCGATCCGTCGATGCCGATCGTGAAGACGTTCGTGCGTGCCGGGATGCCAGGGCCGGGGTTCGGGCCGAGCGGCTCGAGTCCGATGTACGACAGTGTGCTTCCGTCGGGTGAGATGCCGTGCAAGTAGTGGTTGAACGGCCGGTCGTGGTCGTGCGTCACGCGGCGGGTCGTGCCGTCGGCGAGCGACACCTGGTGGATGTGCTTGTCCTCTGCCGAGACGTAGAGGCATCGGCCGTCTGGAGACACCACGTGGTCGTTGTTCGAGCTGTCGATGTCGCCGGTGGGCACGAGTTCGACGGCACCGCCCGCCACCGGAATGCGGTGGATCAGCCCGTCCTGGTTGAACACCAGCCACTCCTCGTCACCCCAGTGCGGCGAGAACGTCCAGTTCGGCGCCTCGAAGACGGCGTCGGCGCTCTCGTGCACCGTGCGGCGTGCGCCGGTCGCGATGTCGACGACGACAAGCCTCGAGATCTGACCGGGCTCCAGGATGCGCCACGCGCGCGCTGCCATCTCGTCTCGCTTCTGTTCGGATCGTCCCGCTGGTCGGGCCGTCTCGTTGGTCGGGCCGTCCCGCTGGTCGGATCGTCCCGCTGGTCGGGCCGTCTCGTTGGTCGGGCCGTCCCGCTGGTCGGGCCGTCCCTCTGGTTGGGCCGTCCCGCGGGTTGGACCGTTTGGACTGTCCCGCGGGTTGGACCGTTTGGACTGTCCCGCGGGTTGAGCTTGTCGAAACCCGACCGACCTGGTTTCGACAAGCTCAACCAGCGGGTGGTGGGCGGCAGGACAAGCTCAACCAGCGGGCGGGTGGGCGGCACGACAAGCTCAACCAACGGTACTCGCGACTCGCCGGCTGACAAGATGGGGGGATGACGGCGATGCGTGCGATCCGCAGGTGGGTGCCCGTCGCCGTGCCGGTGCTCGCCGCGATCGCGCTCGTGCTCGCGTGGGAGACGAAGCCGGGAGTCGGGCTCGCGATTCTGCTCGCGGTCATCCTGATCGGCGCCATCCTCGTGGCCGTGCACCACGCAGAGGTGATCGCGCACCGGGTCGGAGAGCCGTTCGGGTCATTGATCCTCGCCGTCGCCGTGACCATCATCGAGGTCGGCCTCATCGTGTCGCTCTCCGCCGGTGGCGACGAGCACGCCGCCACGCTTGCCCGCGACACCGTGTTCTCGGCCTTCATGATCACCACCACCGGCATCGTGGGCCTCGCGATCCTGGTCGGTGCGCTCAAGTTCGGCACCGTGCGGTTCAACTCCGAGGGATCCGGCGCCGCCCTGGCGACCGTGTCGACGCTCGCGGTGCTGTGCCTCGTGCTTCCGGACTTCACCGAGGCATCCGGTCCGCGCTTCTCACCGACGCAGCTCACGTTCGCCGCGATCGCGTCACTCGCGCTCTATGTGCTGTTCGTCATCACGCAGACGATCTCGCATCGCCGCATCTTTCTACCGGTGACCGAGTCCGGTGGGGTCATCGGCGAGGATGACGACGACGAAGACCACGGCGAACCGCCCACGCTCGGCGCGACGCTGATCAGCCTCGTGCTGCTGCTCGTCGCGCTCGTCTCCGTGGTGGGCCTTGCCAAGCTCGAGTCCCCGTCGATCGAGGGCGGCGTGGTGACGCTCGGGCTTCCGGAGTCCGTGGTCGGCGTCATCATCGCGCTGGTCATCCTGCTGCCCGAGGGCATCTCGGCGGTGCGTGCGGCGCGGCGCAACCACATCCAGACCAGCCTCAACCTGGGACTCGGCTCGGCCATGGCAAGCATCGGGCTGACGATCCCGGCGGTGGCTGTGGCATCCATCTGGATGCCCGGACAACTCGTGCTCGGACTCGGCGACACGCAGATCGTGCTGCTGCTGCTCTCGATCGTGGTGAGCATCCTCACCGTCGTCCCTGGTCGCGCGACGAAGCTGCAGGGCGGCGTGCACCTGGTGATCTTCGCGGCGTTCCTGTTCCTTTCTGTCTCGCCGTAGGGCGATCCGCTGGTCGGGCGTGCGCCTCGTCGGCTGGTCTGGCGCCGTGGGTGGGCCGACCCCGTGGGTTGAGCTGGTCGAAACCCGGTGGCCGAGCGGCGGTGCGTTTCGACGAGCTCAACGAACGGGTGGGTTGGGCTTGGTCCCGTGGGTTGAGCTGGTCGAAACCCGGTGACCGGGCGGTGGCGGTTTCGACGAGCTCAACGAACGGGTGGGTTGGGCTTGGTCCCGTGGGTTGGGCTCGTCGAAACCCGGTGACCGGGCGGTGGCGGTTTCGACGAGCTCAACGAACGGGTGGGTTGGGCTTGGTCCCGTGGGTTGAGCTGGTCGAAACCCGGTGACCGGGCGGTGGCGGTTTCGACGAGCTCAACGAACGGGTGGGTTGGGCTTGGTCCCGTGGGTTGAGCTGGTCGAATCCCGGTGGCTGAGCGGTGGCGGTTTCGACAAGCTCAACCAACGGGTGGGCTGAACCTGTCAGTCGACGGACTGTATGCGGATGAGTCGACTTGCGATTTCGGCGACATCGTGATTCGCCGGCCGAGATCCGCGTGATTCCGGCTCAGAATCGCTCCCAGGGCTCTCGGATGCTCTGTGCACAGCCTGTCCAGTGCCACTGGGTACCGTGTCGGAGTCGTCGGATTTTCGGCACTCCGCCCCCGACAAACCCGATGGGCGGGATGCCGTTTCGACGAACGCCCCAACCCGACGGACGCCGCCTGTACGCGTCTGAGGGGCGTCTTGCCGGCGCGCGTCACGTGCGTCGCGGCCACCGCCGTGCCCCCACACGGCGGTGTGCCGGCATGGCGCGAATGGTGTGTCCGCTGGGCGCGCTTTCAGGGGTGAACCCGACCCGCCCGGATGGTGAGGCGCGCGTGAGCGCGTGTCAGGCATCCGTTGCCCGGATGGTCGCGTGCGCGCGCATCCCGGTGGACGACGCGGGGAAACCCCGATCATTGGAACCCTTTGACCTTCCTCACGCGTATCGTCCCTGAAAACCTCCGGAACACCCTCCGCCCGCTTCTGGGCAAGTCCGCACGTCACCGTCGTGCCAACACGATCGCGCAGCACAAGCGGGCGCTGCTCGTCACCGCCGCGGCCGCGGTCGCCGTCGGTGCCATCATCACCCCGGTCGTCGTGCAGAACGCCTACGCCGAGCCGGCCGGTCAGGCGGCCGCGTCGTTCCAGGTCGTGAAGGAATCGCCGAGCCGATCAACGCCGGCCGATCACACCGCGGCCCAGGCATCGTTCAATGCGCTCGCCGTCGCAGAAGTCACGGTGGGAAACCTGCAGGGACGCGCAGATCTCGCTCCGCTCGACGCGGCGATCTCCGCGCTGAAGAACAACTACTCGTCCGATCCCGTCACGTTGCGCAAGCTGACCGCCGCGACGCAGGTCGCCATGAACGTGGCCGCCAAGGCGGCCATCTCGCACGATGCCGACGTCGCGCAGGCGCAGGAGGCCGCAGCGAAGGCAGCCGCCGAGGCTGCCGCGAAGGCGCAGGCGGCCGCGGCGGCAGCCGCACAGGCACTCGCTCAGGCCGACACCCCTGATGGCGCGCGCGCCGTCGCGCAGTCGATGATGGCCAGCAAGTACGGCTGGGGCAGCGACCAGTTCCAGTGCCTGAACAGCCTGTGGAACCGCGAGTCCGGCTGGAACTACCAGGCATACAACGCCGGCAGCGGCGCCACGGGAATCCCGCAAGCGCTCCCCGGATCGAAGATGGCCTCCTTCGGCAGCGACTGGGCGACCAACGCCGCCACGCAGATCGCCTGGGGCCTCAGCTACATCTCCGGCTCGTACGGCACGCCGTGCGGTGCGTGGGGCCACTCGCAGTCATCCGGCTGGTACTGACCCGTCGCATCCCCTTCGTTTCGACTGCAGAAGTGGCGCCAAGATCGGTCCCGGACAGCCACTTCTGCAGTTGAAAGGGCAACTTTTGCGTGCAGACTGCAGTCATGGGTGATTGCGGCGAAGTGGTTGTCGCGCTCGCGGAGGTGGCGGATGCCGGCGACGCGGTACTCCTGCAGCGTTACTTCAAGACGGGGCCCGGCGAGTACGGCGAGGGCGATGTCTTCATCGGAGTGCGCCTGCCCGCTCTGCGTGCGATCGTGAAGCGACTCGGCCCGCTCTCGCTCGAAAGCGTCGACGACCTCCTGGGGAGCCACGTGCACGAGCACCGACTCGCGGGTCTCGTGGCGCTGAACGCTCTGTTCGGGCGGGCATCGGCATCCCGCAGCCGCGACGACGACGAGCGCGAGCGCCTCGCCGCCTTCTATCTGAACGCCGTGCGCGCCGGCCGGGTGAACAACTGGGACCTCGTCGACGCCTCCGCCGAGTTCGTGCTCGGCGAGTACCTGTACGACCGGCCGCGGTTCATCCTGTTCGAGCTCGCCGACTCCGACGACCTGTGGTGGCGTCGGGTCGCGATGCTCTCGACGTTCGCGTTCATCAAGCGCGGGGACGCCTCTACCACGCTCGAACTGGCATCCCGAGTGCTCGACACCGGTGATCGTCGTGACCTGACGCAGAAGGCGGTCGGATGGATGCTCCGCGAGGTCGGCAAACGCGTCGACCGCGACCTGCTCATCGGCTTTCTCGACGCGAACGCTCAACGCATGCCCGCCGTGATGCTCTCGTACGCGACCGAGCACCTCGGCCCGGACGAGCGTTCGGCGTACCGGGCGTTGCGCGGCCGCGCCCGCTGAGCGCTGAGATAGAACCCGCCTAACACCGCGCTAGACGCGACGTGGGTCAGGGTGCCAGAGATCGCGCCCCTCCCGTGCGAGACTGCACCGCTATCCCGAGAAGGTGGGTAATACCCGCTGTTTCGGGGCGGGCATGCAGTTTCACGGAATTGCGTTACGGATCGGGCGGTGCGCCAAGGTCGGCAATGTCGAGCCCGCTACATGGGCCGGGCGAGGCCGCGGGTGGTGGGGGCGTAACGGGGCGTCGCTCGACTGCCGCGGGCATCCGTCGCTCGAATAGATTTGACGGGCACACCCCTTGACCGAAGGCACCATCGACGTGAACCACCTGGCCACCCGCCCGATCGAACGGCTGCGCGCCGAGCGCGGCAGCATCAAGTGGCGCCGTTACGAGCCCGATGTGCTCCCCCTGTTCGTGGCCGAGATGGACTTCGAGCCGTCGAAGGCGGTCGTGGATGCCGTCTCCCGTGCGCTGCTCGCCGGCGACACCGGTTACCTCGACGGGCCTGGTCCGCTTGCGCCGGCCTTCGCCGCGTTCGCGCTGCGATCCTGGGGCTGGGCGGTCGATCCCGACCGCGTGCACCTGGCGACGGATGTCACGGTCGGCATCGTCGAGACCCTGCGGCTGCTGGCGCCTCCGGTCGGTGCGCGCGTCGTTCTGACGCCGCCCGTGTACGCGCCGTTCTACGAGATGGTGGGCGAGGCGAACGGGAAGGCCGTCGAGGTGCCGCTGGTGGAGGCATCCGGGTGGACGCTCGACCTCGACGCCCTGGAGCGCGCCTTCGCCGACGGCGCCGACGCGATGCTCCTGTGCAACCCGCAGAACCCGACCGGCCGATGTCACAGCAGGCAGGCGCTCCAAGCGCTCGCCGAGCTCGCCGCCCGCTACGACGTTCCGGTGGTGAGCGACGAGGTGCACGCGCCGTTCGCGCACCTGGATGCCTCGTTCACCCCGTTCGCGCCCGTCGCCGCTGCCGCGGGCGCGCGCAGTGCCACGGTCACGAGCGCCAGCAAGGCGTGGAACCTCGCCGCGCTCAAGTGCGCATGGATCGTCGCCGCCGACGATCGCACCGCCGAAATGCTGCGGCGACTGCCGGAGGAGACGGCGGCGCGCACGAGCATCCTCGGGCTGCACGCAGGCATCGCGGCGTTCGACGACACCGAGTGGCGCGACGCGGCCATCGCCCAGGTCGTCGCGAACCTCGAGCTCTTCGAGGCTGAACTGGCGGTGCGTGTGCCCGAGGCACGGCTGGTAACTCCGGATGCCGGTTACCTGATCTGGCTGGACCTGCGCGATGCCGGCCTGGGGGACGATCCCGCCCTGGTGCTCCGCGAGGAGGGACGTGTGGCGTTCAACTCCGGTCCGACATTCGGTTCGGGCGGCGCCGGCTTCGTGCGGGTGAACGTGGCGTGCGACCCGTCCACGATCGTGGAGGCCGTGCGGCGCATCGAGCGCGTGGTGCGGGCATCCGCTCCCGTTGCCGCACAGGCCCGCGTGCCGCGTCCCGCTGGTTGAGCCCGCCGAACCCGCAGGGCTGAGCCGCGCGCTCGCCACCAAGGCCTGAACCGCAGACACGCCGCGCGTGGGCGCGGCATGTCTGCTCAAACCACCGCGGATACTGCGACCGCCCCGGCGCTGTGTGAGCTGGAGTCAGGCCGCCGCTGCCGCCAGCGCGCGCTCCAGGTCGTCGATGATGTCGCGAGCGCTCTCCAACCCGATGGAGAGCCGGATGAGTCCCGGCGTGATGCCGGCATCCAGTCGCTCCTGCTCGGTGAGCTTGCCGTGGATGGTCGAGGCGAGGTGGAGCGCCAGCGTTCGCACATCTCCGATGTGGGTCATGGGCGAGACGAGCTGCAGGGCGTCGATGAACCGGCGGGCGGCATCCTTTCCGCCGGCGAGGTCGATGCTGACGATCGAGCCCGGCCCGAGCGGCAGGTAGTGCTGCGCGAGCTCGTGATAGGGGCTGGATGCCAGGCCCGGGTAGTGCACGGCCGCAACCTCGGGTCGCCCGGCGAGCCACTCGGCCACGTGCTGGGCATTGGCGACGTGCCGTTCCATGCGCAGCGACAGCGTCTCGATGCCAGCCAGCAGCAGGAACGCGCTGGTCGGCGGCACGGTGGGCCCGTACTCCAGCACGATCACACCGCGCAGGTACGCCCCGAACGCGGATGCCCCGAACCTGTCAACGAACGCCGGCACGCCGTCCCGCGGCGCTTGCGTCAGCTGCGGGAACCGCTCGGCGTTCGCCGCCCAGTCGAACCTTCCGCCGTCGACGACCGCGCCGCCGATGACCGACCCGTGACCGGAGAGCCACTTCGAGGTGGAGTGGATGACGACATCCGCTCCGTGCTCGATCGGACGTTGAAGGTACGGCGTCGGCACCGTGTTGTCGACCACGAGCGGCACCCCGCCGGCGTGGGCGATGCGCGCGAGGCGCTCGATGTCGGTGACCTGATTCAGCGGGTTGGGCAGCGTCTCGGTGTAGATCGCCTTCGTGGTGGGACGGAAGCGGGATGCCCACTCGTCATCGCCGGCGGCATCCGGAACGTACTCGACGTCGAGCCCCTGGCGCTTCAGCGTTCCGCGAAACATCTCGCGGGTCCCCTCGTACAGCGACTGCGTCACCAGGATGTGATCGCCTGCCGCAGCGAGCGCGAACAGCGCCGCGGCGATCGCGGCTTGCCCGCTGGCGACGAGGATGCCGTCGACTCCGCCCTCGAGATCCGCAATGCGTCGCCCCGCGACCGCGTTCGTCGGGTTGTCGTTGCGCGAATAGGCGCGGCGCGTGCTGCGCCCGGCGAAGAGGTCTTCGCCGTCGTCGAAGCTCTCGAACAGGTATCCCGCCGTCTGGTAGATCGGCGTGACGCGGGCATGCGCCTCGGCATCGATCAGCGCTCCGGCGTGGATCTGGCGGGTCTCGAAGTCGGGGCGGCGTTCGTCGTCGGGCATGGGTACAACGGTAGGGTGCGGCGGGGGTGCGGCGGGAATCGGGGGTCGCGGGGTGACGGGGAACTAGCCGGAGGCTAGTTCCGCATTACGCCCAATCTTCTCTCCGGCGAGGCGGCAGGCCGTACGCGGTGAGTCGGCAGGCGCACCGCCCGAGCTGAGTCGTATGCATGCCCGCAACAACAGAAGTCCACAGGAACGCGGTGCCTGCAGGACCGAGTCATAGGTCGTCGCTATCCTCACCACGTGAGCAAGCAGACCCTGGATCGCGTGTACATGGTGCCGCTGTACACGAAGGGCGAGGTGGCGAGCATCGTGGCTGCCCCTGCGTCCACCGTCCACAGCTGGCTCGTGGGGCGCGCCGCCGACAGGCGCTTCTATCCCCCTGTCATAGAAGGGGTCGGCAAGGGGCGGGCCCACAGGTGTCCTTCACCGGATTGGCTGAGGCATACGTGCTCAACGCATTTCGGAAGGCCGGCCTTCCACTTCAGCGCATTCGCCCGGCCGTTCTAATGCTCAAAGAGCATTTGCAATTGGATCATGCGCTGGCGAACCGCCGACTCGTCACCGATGGCGCCGAGGTTCTCATCAAGTCGGACGACCCGGCAGACAAACGACTCATGGTCGTGCGCAACGGGCAGGCTGTCTTCAACGAGGTTGTAGAGGGCTACCTGAGGCAAATCGACTTCAGCGAACTCGGCTATGCATCCTCGATCGCGCTCCGCCAATTCACTGATGCGAAGGTCATCGTGCGGCCGTTGCTGAACGGTGGCAGGCCGACGATCGAATCGCGCGGGATCGCCATCGATGATGTACTCGGCCGAGTGCGTGCGGGGGAACCGCCGGCGGAAGTCGCGGAGGACTTCCGACTCGACCTCAACGACCTGCTGTACCTGAACTACGCAACTGCCTGATTCGCGATGCGCGCCGGCCAGCGGTTCTTCATCGACCGTGGAGTCGGCTCGCGCATCCCGCCTGCCGGGCTGCGTGCCGCCGGGTGGATCGTCGTCTCCTTGGATGAGCGCTACGGCGCGGCAGAGTCGCAGGGTATCGAGGACCCCGTCTGGATTCGTGATGCATCCGAGCACGGTGAAGTCCTCATCACAAAGGACCGCAATGTAGCGAAGCGGCCACTTGAAGCGGAGGCGATCGCATCGGCAGAAGCGCGCGTGCTCGTCATTGCGAGTGGAAACCTCACCGGGCAGGAGGCGCTCGCGCGCCGGGTATCCAACGAAGCACGAATCGAGCGAGCGGTCACTGATCCGGGGCCGTGGGTTCTTGGCGTCTACTCGGGAAGGCTCGGACAGATTCGCCTACGCCACGAACCGCGAGCTGTCGACGAATAGCTCTCAGATAGCTGCTTCTGATGCCGGCACAGTGAAATCGGCCGTGCGCACGACCCGCGACAATAGAACACGTGACACGCACGGTACGAGGCGCGCGCATCCTCATCACGGGTGCGGCCAGCGGCATGGGCAAGCTCTACGCAGAGCGCGCCGTGCTCGAGGGGGCGGCCTCCGTCGTGCTGTGGGATGTCGACCGCTCAGCGCTCGACGAGGTCGCGGAGGTGCTGCGGGCGGTCGCGGAGCCGGGCACGAGCATCCACCCGTATGTCGTCGACGTCAGCGAGCTAGGCGCCATCGCACAGACCGCGCACAAGGTGCGCAAGGCGGCAGGCGATCCGGACATCCTCATCAACAACGCCGGCATCGTGCGTGGGGCTCTGTTCTGGGAGCACGACAACGGCGACGACACCCGCAAGATCATGCAGGTCAACGCGCTGGCGCCGATGTACGTGACGCGCGAGTTCCTCCCGTCGATGATCAAGGATGCCTACCGCGCCAAACGCATCGTGAACGTCGCGTCGGCCGCGGGGCTGCTGTCGAATCCGCGCATGAGCGTCTACGCGGCATCCAAGTGGGCGGTGATCGGCTGGAGCGACTCGCTGCGGCTCGAGCTCGAACGCGAAGACCACGGCAACGTAAAGGTCACGACCGTCGCACCAAGCTACATCGACACCGGCATGTTCGAGGGTGTGCATGGGCCGCTGCTCACGCCGATCCTGCGACCTGAGTACGTGGTCGACAGGGTGTGGGATGCCATGCTCGCCGGCCGTCCGCTGCTCACGCTGCCGAAGTCGGTCGCGCTGGCCAGAGCGCTGAAGGGCATCCTTCCGGTGAGGGCGTGGGATGCCGTGGCCGGCCCGGTCTTCGGCGTGTACTCCTCGATGGACGACTTCGTCGGCCGTCGCTGAAGCCGAGGCACAAGCCCTGGGCTGCGTGCAATTGCGCCACGTCTCCGTGTTCGCGCCACAAGACGTGGCGCAAACACGGAGTTGTGGCGCAGACAAGATGCCCGGCCGCGGCGGGGCCGCCCTCAGAGGCGGTGCTTCGCCAGCCAGGCGCGGAGCACGCCGTTGAACTCGTCCGGATGCTCCACGCTCGGCAGGTGCGCCGTGTCGCTGAAGATGTACCCCTCGGATCGCGGCAGCGCCGACACGAGGAACGCCTGCGCGGCCAGTTCGGACGACAGGTCGAACTCGCCGGCCGTCGCCAACAGGGGCACCTGCAGGTCGTTGATCGCCTCGTAGGCAGTGGGCTCCGCGGGCGCGGCGATGGGCGCCTCGGCACGGTGTGCGGCGTTGGGACGGTTCAACGCGTGCGCGGCGTCTACGAATGCGGGGTCGAGATCCGCCGCGTCTCTCGTCGGAGCGACGGCCCACAGCAACGTCTCGAGTTCGACGAGCCGGGGCCAGTCCTGCTCCTCGTATGCGTCGTCGAGGGCGTCGAACGCGGCGTCTTCGGCATCCGTCAGCTCGACATCCGGCAGGCCGCTCGGGGTGGACCCGACCGTGACCACGCCCGTGACGCGCTCGGGGGCCTCGAGCGCGAGGTCGAGGGCGATCCGGCCCCCGCGTGAAGCGCCGACGACGCACGCGTTCTGCACACCGAGATGGTCCAGCACCTCGAGCGCGTCGGGACGGTCGCTGAACTTCACATCGTCGGTGCGGGTCTGACCGAAGCCTCGGGTGTCGAACCGCACGACGTAGTGGTCGTCGGCGAGAGCCGGCACGAGCGGATCCCACATGCGCAACGAAGCGATCCCCGCGTGAATCAGCAGCACGGCCGGAGCGGATGCCGGCCCCTCCGCCTCGTAGTACAGCTCGGCTCCCGGCACGCTCAGGTGTGGCATGATCCGAGCCTACGACCGCACGGATGCCCGAGCCAGGCACGGCCGGTCCGTTTGCCGCAACGCCGATCCATCTGCCGCGACGGCGATCCGGTTACCGTCACGGCTGCACCGACCCGCGCGCCACCTGGGCGGCCGACCGCGACGGCAACAGTTTGCCATCGCACATCCCCGCGCCGTGCGCTCCGTAGGCTTGAGCGGTGACAGGCGTGCTGATCGGGTTCGGGATCATCGCGTTCGTCATCGTGGTCGGCTACGTCGCGGGACGACTCGGCGTCGGGGGCCCGTCTGCCGGGTTCGTGCTGAATCGCGTCGCGTTCTTCGTGACGAACCCGGCGCTGCTGTTCACAGTGCTCGCCAAGGCCGATCTTCACGAGGTGTTCTCGTCGAGCGTGATCATCGCCGCCGCCTCTGCGATTGCCGCTGCCGGTGTCTTCGTGCTGGTGAGTCGGCTGTTCTTCCGCAGATCCGCAGCAGAGACGACGATCGGCGCGCTCGGCGCCGGCTACGTCAACGCCAACAACATCGGATTGCCGGTCGCCGTATACGTGTTGGGGAATGCATCCTTCGTCGCGCCCGTACTCCTGCTCCAGCTGATCGTGTTCGCGCCGACGGCTCTGGTCGTGCTCGACATCACGGCGCACGGGAGAGCATCGATCCGCTCCATCGTCACGCAGCCGGTGCGCAACCCGATGATTCTCGCGTCGCTCGCGGGGCTCGCGCTCGCTCTGACCGGCTGGAAGGTTCCTGATGTCGTCTTCCAGCCGTTCGAGCTGCTCGGCGGAGCTGCGGTTCCGCTGGTGCTCCTCGCCTTCGGCATGTCGCTGCGCGGCGCCCGGCCGCTTCGCGCTGCGCACGAACGGATGCCGATCATCGCGGCATCCGTCGGCAAGGTCGTGTTCATGCCGCTCGTGGCATATGTGGTGGCATCGTTGCTCGGCCTGCACGGCCACGCGCTGTTCGCGGCCGTCGCGCTGGGAGCGCTTCCCACGGCGCAGAACGTTTACAACTTCGCCAGCCGCTACCAGCGCGGCGAGGTGCTCGCCCGCGACACCGTGCTCGTCACCACGATCGCAGCGACTCCCGTGCTGATCATCATTGCGTGGCTGCTGGCGTGATGACACGCCGGGGGTTGAGCCTCGAGGGCTGAAGCTCGACCAGCGAGCACAGCTCGATCAGCGAGCACAGCTCGATCAGCGGGTGAAGCCGAAGCCCGGGTGAAGCCGAACCGAAGGTGAAGCTGAACCGCGGGTTGGCCCAGCCGGTGAGCGCCGCTCGACCAGCCGGTGAAGCACAGCCGGCCGGAAGGATCACCAGCGGTTGCGCACGTCTTCCGCCCAGCCGAGCAGGCCGTCGATCGCGACGCGCGTACCGGCGTCGTCGGCCATCCATCCGCTGTAGTGGCCGAAGCACTGATGACCGACCGAACGGATTATTCCGAAGTCGGTCGTGGACGCGTGATCGTGGAACGGCGTGAAGACGAGATCGACGCGTTCGCCGGTGATGTGCCACGGTGCGAGCCAGTCCGACGTGTCGAACTGCCAGCGCAGCTGCCCGGGGATCTTGTTGACCCGTCCGTCGTAGTTCAGCGAGTTCTCGGTGGGTCCGTCATCCGGTGTCCACTCGCCGCCGAGCTGCACGCCGATGCGGTGGCCGCCGGCCAGTCCCGCAGCGGCGCCCCACTGCCAGTGCACCGAGTACGGCCAGCGGCCGCGTCCATGGTCGAGCACCGCCCAGCACTCCCCTTCGGGAACTGCGTATTCGACACCGTCGACCGTGAGCGACCCGTGAGCCGGGCGGTCGACATCCTTCACCGTGTACTGGAACAGTCGGTTCGTCCACGGCACGGCGGCACCCATGGCCTCGTGCCCGGGCGGTCTCGTCGCGACGACGTCGAGCCGCACTCTGGCCGTCGTCGCACGGATGCGCGTGCCGCCGTCGACCTCCTCGATGTCGATCGACACCTTCTTCGTTCGAGCGCGTGCCGGACCGGAGGCGAACGTTCCCGGCAGGGTCACGCTGCCGCTGAACGGGCTGATGGCGACGGCGTCGATCTCGGTGAGCGTTGCGCGATCGAGCACCCACACCTGATGGAGCGCGGCGTAGTCGAGCGCCGACACCGTGAGCGAGACGATGTGCGTCGGCGTCGTGATCGCCCAGTACTCCCAGCGCTTGTTGCGCCCCCATGCGTACGCGCCGCGACCGATGCCGTCGGTGTTGTGCAGTTGCCGGCGCGTGAAGCCGATGGCCGCTCGGTTGAGGCGGCCGCTAGGTAGGCACAGGTCGACGGGAGTGGTGATCTCGTGCTCGGGAGGAACGGTCATGCTGGCCGTCCTTCGGGTCGGGGCCGTCGGTGGCGGGTCGGGTCATCGCGCATCGGGCATACCGGGCTCCGCGGGATCGAAAGCGCTCTCGGTGAGGTGCCGCGAGGGTTCACCGCACGCTCCTGATCGGCAGGACGGCGAGCGCCCCGAGCACGGCGAACGCGATGCCCGCGACGAAGATCGATCCGTATCCGCCGCTGACCGAGATGAGCATCCACGCCACCACGGGGGTGAGTGCTTGCGGCAGCGTGGTGGCGACGTTGAGGATGCCCAGGTCCTTGCCCGCCGAGGTGTCTTCCGACGGCAGCACCTGGGTCATCAGGGCGAGGTCGACGCTGAGGTAGACCCCATAGCCGAGGCCGAACAAGGCGGCCAGGGCGAACATCCCGGCAACCGTCGGGAAGAGCAGAGGGATCGCGAGCGCGGCGGCCATGATGATGGATGCCGCGACGACGAACGGCTTCCGCCGACCGATCCGGTCCGAGAGCTTGCCCGATGCGTAGGTGCTCAGCAGTGCGGTGAGCAACTGCGCCACGGTCAGCATCCCGGCCAGCGAATTGGACTCGTCGATGCTCAGATGCACCAGGTCGCGCAGGATGTAGAGCAGATAGGTCTGAACGCCCTGGTACGCGAGGATCATCAGGAACCGCGCCGCGAACGCCCAGGCGAAGTCCGGATGCTTGCGCGGGCTCACCCAGAACGCCACGGCGAACCGGCGCCACGAGAAGGGCGGCCGCGACATGTCACGCGATGAGAAGTCGCGGTTCAGCAGCACGAAGCCGAACGCCGCGATCAGCACGGCGGCGGCGAACACGCTGTAACCGACCCCGATGCTCTCCGCGAACACGCCGGCCCCCAGCACGCCGGCACCCATGCCGACGAGGGCGCCCATGGCGAGCAGGGAGGAGGCGACGCCCCGGCGTTCTCGTGGAACCCGGTCGGCCACGACGGCGGTGATCGGCGCATTCAGCGCGTTCAGCGAGAGCTGCATGAGAACCCAGTACACGGTGATCCACAGCAGCGACTGGGTGCCGGCGAGGAGGAGCATGAAGAGGGCGCCGCCGCCCGCGCCCATGAGCATCCACGGGGCGCGACGGCCCAGCCGGCTTCTGGTGCGATCGGAGAAGGCGCCGACGATCGGCTGCACGAAGATGGCGACGATCGAGGATGCCGTCATCACGATCGCGAGGTTGCCCACCTTCTGCGCGGGGTCGATCGATTGCACCTGGTTGGGAATGAAGATCACGATGTACGACGCGTACGACGCCATCAGCACCGTGTTCAGCACGAACAGCGAGAACAGCAGGGTGCGCGGCCGTTGTCGGGTCGGGTCGCCGATCGTTGCGGCAGAGGTCTGGCTCACTCATCCTCCTCGTCGAGGACGCGGCCGCCCGGGTTGCGACCGCCGCCACACCATAGCGAACCAGGGGCCGTGGGCGCCAACCCATCGCTCACTTTCGTTGCAACGTTGTATCGCGCGGAGGCTCATACGGTTTCTGTGCGTGGATGCCTACAAAAGGGGCGGGCTCAGCCGAAGATCATCGGGCGGTCTTCGTCTTCGTTCCCGCCGTGCAGCGAGACGTCGAGGTCGACCAGCACGGGCACGTGGTCGCTCGGCGCGTCACCCTTGCGCTCATTGCGATGGATGCTCGCGTGCGTCACGAGGTCGGCGAACGGCTGCGAGCCCAGGATGAAGTCGATGCGCATGCCCTCGTTGCGCGGGAACCGCAGCTGCTTGTAGTCCCAGTAGGTGAAGCCCTCCGGCTGATACGCGCGCACCACATCGGTCATGCCGATCGCCTCGAACGCGGCGAAGGCCTCGCGCTCCGGCGCGGAGATGTGGGTCGACTCGCCCGGGACGACGGTGGGGTCGCCGTTGTCGGCATCCGTCGGAGCGATGTTCCAGTCCCCCATCAGCGCGAGCGGCTGGTCGGGGTTCTCGGTCAGCCAGGTGCGGGCATCCGCCGCCAAAGTGGCCAGCCAGTCGAGCTTGTACGCGTAGTGCGGGTCTTGCAGCGAACGGCCGTTCGGAACGTAGAGACTCCAGAGGCGCAGGCCGGCAATCGTCGCGCCGATCGCTCGCGCCTCTCGTGGTAGGTCGGGACCCTCCTCGCCCTTGAGAAATCCGGGCATGCCGTCGAACTCGGTCGCGACATCCTCGATCGGCAGACGGGACGCGATGGCGACCCCGTTCCACTGGTTGAGACCGTGGATCGCCACCTCGTAGCCGGCCTCTTCGAACGCCTCGATCGGGAACTGCTCCGGCTTGCACTTGATCTCCTGCATCGCCAGAACGTCCACGTCTTCGCGCACGAGCCAGTCGACGGTTCGGCGCACGCGCGCGCGGATGGAGTTCACGTTCCAGGTGGCCACACGCATGCGGCCCAATCTATCGGCTGGGCCCGACAGGCGGCCGCGCCCGGTCTGCGCCGCCCGCCCGCGTGCTGTTTGCGCCGGATGCCTGCGTGCTGTTTGCGCCGGATATCCGTTGTTGCGCCACACTTCCTGGCGCGATTACGTCGATGTGGCGCAATCGCTGGGTGCTACCTATACTCCGCCGCGGTGGCGTGAGTGCTCGAGGCCCGGGCCGCAGGTGTCACCAGCCGCCGCCACCGCCTCCTCCACCACCGCCGCCGGAGAAGCCGCCGCCCCCTGAGCCGCCGAACGAGCTCGAGCTTCCGCTCGACGAGGCCGGCGTGGTGGCGAAGCTGGCGGTGGAGAACGCGCTCGACCACAGGGCGAGCGTGAGGAACGGCGACGGGCCGCTGTACCAGTCGGGTGCGTTCTCGCCGGTGGTCGCGTAGCGGTCCTGCAGCACCTTCACCCACTGCTCGGAGACGCCCAACACCATCGCGTACGGCAGCACCTTCTCGTACAGCTTCACCACCGCGCCCCTGTCATCTACGTCAACACTGTCGCTCACGTCGACGCGCTCCGCCGTCTTCGGGCTCTGCAGGAACCGCAGCCGGTCCTTCTCGGCCAGTTCGATGTACTGCTTCAAACCCGCCAGATGGTCGCGCACGTCAGCACCCTGGTCGGTGATGCGCAGCCGCGGCGCGGTCAGCACGAGCAGCACGATCGCGAAGACCGCGGCGGCGATGTCGGGCAGCACGATCCACCACACGCCCGCGTGGTTCGCGGCGGCGAAGCCCAGGTGCACGATCGGCAGAACCAGCAGCACGAACAGGCCGAACCGCACCCAGCCGTTGCCCCGGCGCTTCGCTCTGGCGCGAAGCCCGAGGTCGGTGACGCGCTTCGGAGCGGATGCCCGTTGCTTCGCCAACGCATCCCCCAGCGTGCGATCCGTCTGGTCGAGCACTCGGTAGTTGCCGGCGACTGCCCCGGGGAACAGAACCTGCAGCAGCGCCACCTCGGAGCTGTCGAGTGCTGACCAGTCGGCGTTCGTGAGCGTGACCGTGTAGCGGGAGCTGCTCGGGGCATCCGCGTTCTCAGAAATGGTGAGGTATCTGCCGACGGCCAAGCCGACGAGTTCGGCGGGGAATGCCGCGTTGCCCCGTCGCAAGAAGTCGGCGGCGAGCATGGGCCAGACGCCGCGCGGCGCGTCGTATTCCGGCACGATGATCCCGCGTCCCTTGGCATCGCGGAACGGCCCGGTGCGCAGATAGATCACCCAGGCGAGACCGCCCAGCAACGGAATGAGGAACAGCCACGGCACGATCACCCACTGCCACTCTTGACGGGCGTGCGGAGGTTCGGCGAAAGCCGCGTTCTCGAAGCCGATCGCGACAGTGAGCGACTTGTAGTGGTTGAGCCCGCGCACGCTGGAGACGATCGAAGCGCCGTCCGTGCCGATCGTGCACGGCGCATCCGAGACCCCTTCGGCCGACTCCTTGGCTGAGGGATAACACGCCTTCTGCCCGTTCAGGCCGGCAGCGGTGCCGTCGTGAAGATTGATGCGCACCGATGCCTCGCCGATGCGCGAATCCCACCCTGATCCGTTGACGTCCCAGTACAGCTCCGCGTCGTTCGTGTCCGCGAAATGCCACACGACGTTCTGCAGCGTGTATCGAAGGATGTACGTCATCGCGCCGTGCACATACGTGTTCTTGTCACCGATGCGCAGAACGGTCATGTCGTCGCCGTAGCCGGCGTCGTTGCTGTTCACCGTCGTGTACGGCTGGGGCGTGCCCTGGGGCATCCGTGATCGACAGGATGCGCGGGTGCAGTGCGATGTCCTGGTTGAACGTCGGGATCGCCCGCTCGATGCCGTGGTTCACGTCGGCCTCGGGGAACCGCACGCCGATCGTCTCGGTGATCGTCATCGACGAGTTCTTCGCCGCGTCCCGATGCAGGTCGAACACGGCGTCGAACCGGTCGAGGGTGAGCGATGACACGGGATCGGCGGCGAACGGGCGGATGTCGCCGCCGGATGACGGCCTCAGGTCGGATGCGTGGCTCACGGATGCGTGGGCGGGCTCCGATGCGACGAAGGCACCCGCGGCGCCGACGGTGCCGAGCGCGAGCACAACGGCGGCCACCCTGACGACATGTGCGATGCGCATCGCACCAGAGTATGCGCCCACCGTCTGCCGATCCCGTCGCTACCGCTGGTTGAGCTGGGGGCCCCAACGCCGGCTCCGGCGCGTCGTGAAGCGACGTGACGGCCGTGCGTTAGGCAGCGAAACCAGACCCACCGGACGCAGGGCTTCGGCAAGCTCAACCCGCGGTGGTGCCGCGGTTTCGACAAGCTCAACCCGCGGTGGTGCCGCGGTTTCGGCGGGCTCGACCCGCGGTGGGTGCTGGGGTTTCGACAAGCTCAACCCGCGGGGTGGGTGTCGAGGTTTCGACAAGCTCGACCGGCGGGTGGGTGCTGGGGTTTCGACGGGCTCGACCGGCGGGTGGGTGCTGGGGTTTCGACGGGCTCGACCGGCGGGTGGGTGCTGGGGTTTCGACGGGCTCGACCGGCGGGTGGGTGCTGGGGTTCGACAGGCTCGACCGGCGGGTGGGTGCCGCGGTTCCGGCGGGCTCGACCCGCGGTGGGTGCCGGGCGTCCGGGGCCCTCACAGCCCCACCCCGACTAATCTATTGCCGTGACCGACACCCGCCAGCAGCTCATCGACCACATCTCCGGCGACGCCGTCTTCCACGGAGACTTCACGCTGACGAGCGGCAAGAAGGCATCGTTCTACGTGGACCTGCGCAAGGTGAGCCTCGACCACCGGGTCGCACCTCTGATCGGGCAGGTCATGCTCGACCTCATCGCCGAGGTTCCCGGGGTGGTCGCCGTTGGCGGAATGACCATGGGCGCCGACCCCATTGCGGCCGCGATACTGCACCAGGGCGCCGTGCGCGGCCTGGCCTACGACGCGTTCGTCGTGCGCAAGGAGCCGAAGGACCACGGCCGAGGCAAGCAGGTCGAGGGCCCGGAACTTGCGGGCAAGCGCGTCATCGTGCTCGAAGACACCTCCACCACCGGAGGCTCACCGCTCAAGGCGATCGAGGCGCTGAAGAAGGTCGGCGCCGAGATCGCGGCCGTCGCTGTCGTCGTCGACCGCAATACCGGCGCTCGCGAGGTCATCGAGCAGGCCGGGTACCCGTATCTCGCCGCCATCGGACTGGACGACCTGGGACTCGCCTAGTGGCACGCTTCTCCTCGCGAGGGCCGAAGGAGCCCGACGACCACGACGACGACTTCGCGTCGTTGTTCGGCGTCGGCGACGACGGTTCCGAGGGCGAAGCCGCTCACGACGATTCTGCGTAC
This sequence comes from Humibacter antri, assembly GCF_054777235.1. Taxonomy (NCBI): domain Bacteria; kingdom Bacillati; phylum Actinomycetota; class Actinomycetes; order Micrococcales; family Microbacteriaceae; genus Humibacter; species Humibacter antri. The sequence continues at coordinate 35,318 of NZ_BAAHAW010000017.1, forward strand.
GACATCGAGGTCGACAACGATCCGGATGCCTACGAGCCCGCATTCCCGCCGGTTCCGTCGGCGACGCCACCGCCTGCGCCCGACCTCCCCGATCCGCGCTCCGCACCGCCGACATACGACATCCCCGAGTTGTCGATGCCGATTCCGCCGCGTCCGGAGTCCAACCCTCGCACGCCGTCGACACGTTTGTCCGCGGAAGGCGAGAACACGTTCTTCTGGGGCCTGACTCCGAATGACGAGCCCGACCCGCTCGTGCACGGCGACGGCGCGAAAGCAGAGGCCGACGCGTCCGTCGATGCTGCGGATGCTCGTGATCCTCAACGCGGCGACGAGGCGTCGCGGCACCACCGCGGCCTCGTGCCGCCGACGGTTCCGCTCGCGCCGTATGTTCCGCCCGAGTACGAGCGGCCGATGACGTCCGAGCCGCCAGTGGCGTCCGAGTGGCCGGTGGTATCCGAACGGCCGGTGACGTCCGAGTGGCCGGCGGCATCCGAGTGGCCGGCGGCGTCCGCGCCCAGCGGACCGCCGACGCATGAGCCTGCGCAACCGGCAGCGCCCGAGCTCGCGGAACCTGTTGTGCCCGAACCGGTCGCTCCCCGCGAGCCGATCGCGCCGCCTGCGCAGCCTGTGCCCGCGGAGCCGGCCGTGCGCGTGGAGCCGGCCGTGCCGGCGGAGCAGCCGGGCCCGTTCGTGGCTCCGCCCACGGGGCCCGCCATTCCGCCGATGCTTCCTGCCGCGCCGCCGAACGTCGACGTCATGCCCGGTACGGTTCCGCCGCCGACGATCGCGATACCGGCCTGGGCGCCTCCTGCCGAGCCGCCTCCTGCCGAGTTGCCCGTCAGACGCGAACCGCCGTCAGTCGTGCCGGCGCCAGCGCCTGCCGCAGCATCAGGGCCGCCCGCAACGCCCGAGGAGTTTGCAGCCGCCGCGCATGCCTCGCCCACGGAACCGGAGCCCCCGTCGGCGCCGGGGACCGTGACGCTGCCGTGGCTGCGGCGTTCCCGCCGGCACGCCGATCCGGAAACCGTGTCGGATGTTCCGCACCCGACGCCCGCGCCCGGCCCGGTACCGGCGCCCGAACCGCCAGCCATCCAGCCCGATCCCGAACCGCCAGACGTCGAGTCGGCGTCCCCATCGCCGGTCGATCCGAGCCCGCCGGTCGAGCCAAGCCCGCCGACTGAGCCGGTCGCGAGCACATCGTGGTCGCTCTTCGGCGACCTGATCGACGGGCATCCCGAGACGTCCGAGATCGAGACTCCCGATGCATCGGTGTCGACAACGGATGACAGCGACGCGACCGCCTCCACCATGACGATGCCGGGGGGCTCCGCGAGCGACGCGGCAGCGTTCGGCACGCTACGCGAGGATCGCGACGCGCCCGCCTGGCCGTGGGGAGCTTCGGCCGTTGCGACGCCGCAGGCCGCGGACGACACCGCACTGCACAGCGCTGCCGCCTCGGTGGCCGGAGCAGGCGCCACCGGAGCGGGTGCGACGGGCGCCGGAGCCGCCGGTGCCCAAGCCGCGGGTGCGGGCGCAGCCGCCGCAGCATCCAGCAGCGGCACGGGCGCTGCGGACCAGCACCCCCGCCGGTCGCGACGAGCCTCCGGCTCTGGCGCACCCGGCGGCTCTGGCGCCGCTGGCGGCTCCGGCCGTTCTCACTCGGGCGGCGGAGGCGGTTCGGGGTACTCCGACGACGACGTCAGCGGTCCGTCGCCGCGAGCGCAGCGCATCATGCTGATCGTCGCCTGCGCCATGTTGCTCGTGCTGCTGCTCATCGCGCTGTTCATCGTGGGACGTACGGCCATGCAGCCGACGGCCGCGGTCACTCCGAGCCCCACGCCGACGAAGACCGCCGCCCCGACCCCCACGCCGACCGCGACGCCCGTCGCGACCGGACCGCAGGCTCCTGGGAAGCATCCGTGGAACACACTCCGCGGAGGTGAATGCCTGCAGCCGTTCACGACGCCCTGGGCCAACACGTTCACTGTCGTCGACTGCGCCTCGCCCCACGCCGGCCAGATGGTCTACACCGCGGTGTTCTCGGCGGATCCGAAGGCCGCCTTTCCGGGCGCCGCTCAGCTCGCCTCGCAGATCAACGTGCTCTGCTCGCGTCCCGGGGTGCTGAACCTTGACGCCGCCGGCCAGTACGACGACGCCCAGGTTCAGGGCAGCTATCCGGTCACCGAGAAGCAGTGGCAAGGCGGTCAGCGCTCCTACTACTGCTTCGTGAGCCGGTCATCCGGCCAGCCGATCACCGGAAGCCTCGCGGGCCCCGGCCCGCAATAGAGGATCGCCGGGCACGTGTGGCCGCTCCAGGTCGCGGTTCTCGTCACTCTGACGACTGCGAACCGACAGAAACTGCGACCTGAGAGCCCCGTGATGTTCGCGTCGCAGCGCGACCAGGCTCAACCCGCGATACGAGGGCTCAACCGGCGGTGGGTTCAGCTGGCGGTATGGCGGGCTCAGCCGGCGACGGCGGTGTGCTGGCCGATGCGGGCGTCGAGTCCGTGCCGCACGGCTGGCCATTCGATGTTCAGGATGGAGTACGTCACGGTGTCGCGCACCACGCCCTTGAAGACCTGGTAGCTGCGGAGCACGCCGTCTTGCTTCGCGCCGAGGCGCTCGATCGCAGCCCGGGACTGCCGGTTGTGCCAGTGCGTGTGGAAGTAGACGGCGTTGCATCCGAGAGTGTCGAACGCGCGCGCCAGCAGCAGGCGCTTGGCGTCGGGATTCACGCCGGTCCCGTGGGCGGATGCCGCCATCCACGTGTAGCCGATCTCGACGCGCAGATCGGGCTGTGAGATGTTGCAGTAGGTCGTCATGCCGACGAGTTCGCCGGTGCGGGTGTTGCGGATGGCCCACGGTGCCATCGTGCCCTGTTGCTGGAGCGCCAGCCGACGCTCGATCTCGGCGGCCATCCCATCGGGCGTCGGCACGGTCGTGTACCAGATCTTCCAGAGCTCGCCGTCGGCCGCGGCTCGGCCGAGCCCTTCGGCATGGTCGAGCGAAAGCGGTTCGAGGGTGGCGAGGGGTCCGAAGAGGGGCACGGTTTCGGCGAAGGATGTCACGGGTCGACGCTATCGCGGCGCCCGCGCACTACGAGAACTGGAACCTCTTCAGCTCGTCGAATCCGGCAGGGCGCACCTCGACGACCCAGCTCGGCTTGATCGCTCCGTAGACATGAGGGAACAACTCGCCACTGCCGCCGTCTTCTTCGATCACCCGAACACCGTCAGCACGAATGAGGGTCTCGTCCAGCACGAGCACGCAGAGCTCCCGATCGTCGTCGGCGTAGAACAGCTCAGCGGTTCGCGCCAACTGCCCGGGATACGAGGCGTGGATGAACCCGACGTCATCCAGCGTTGCGCCGCGCGTCGACATCCGGTACTCGCCCGACTCGAGCGCGGACTCCCAGTCGGAGCGGTACGCGAGATGCAGGATCGTCACCCGCACAGTCTGGCAGCAGCGGTCAGCCGAGCTCGCGGAGTTCCGACGTCAGGTCGCCGCCGGCGTCTCCGGTGTTGACGGTTCCCTTGGGCTCGAAGAGCAACGCCTGCACCTCGCTGTCGGCGCGGGGACAGTGCTCGACGCCCCTGGGCACGACGAACACGTCGTTCGGTCCGAGCGTGACATCGCGGTCGCGCAACTGAATCGTCAGGTTTCCGCTGATCACGAGAAAGAGCTCATCGGTATCCGGATGCGTGTGCCAGACGAACTCGCCCTCCAGCTTGACGACCTTGAGATCGTAGTCGTTGATGCTCGTCAGCCGATGCGGCTGCCAGGGTGCGGTGATCGTAGCGAGGGCATCCAACACGTTCCGTGCATCGTCGGCCATGCCCCGAGACTACAGGTGCGTGGACGCCTCAGATCGCGTCGGACTCCAGCGGCTCATCCGGCACCAGCTGGAAGACCCCGTCGAGCACTTCGTCCGGGCGGAACGGATACCGCTCGATCTCGGCTCGGTCACTGATGCCGGTGAGTACGAGCACGGTGTGCAGGCCCGCCTCGATGCCGGCGACGATGTCGGTGTCCATGCGGTCGCCGATCATGCCGGTGTTCTCGGAGTGCGCGCCGATCTTGTTCATCGCCGAGCGGAACATCATCGGGTTCGGCTTGCCGACCACGTACGGTTCCCGACCGGTCGCCTTGGTGATGAGCGCGGCGATCGCGCCGGTCGCCGGGAGGGGCCCGTCGGCACTCGGACCGGTCGCATCCGGGTTGGTGACGATGAACCGCGCCCCCTGCACGATGAGGCGGATCGCCTTCGTGATCGCCTCGAACGAGTAGTTGCGCGTTTCACCGACGATCACGTAGTCCGGGTTGGTCTCGGTGAGGATGAATCCCGCCTCGTGCAGCGCCGTCGTGATGCCGGCCTCGCCGATCACGAACGCGCTTCCACCGGGCATCTGCGACTTGCAGAACGCGGCGGTGGCCAGCGCGGATGTCCAGATCGCGTCTTCCGGAACATCCAGTCCCGAGGTGCGAAGCCGGGCGGCCAGGTCGCGCGGCGTGAAGATCGAGTTGTTCGTCAGCACGAGAAAGGGAGTGCCGCTGTCGCGCCACTGCTGGATGAGCGCAGCGGCACCCGGAAGCGCGGTGTTCTCGTGCACGAGCACGCCGTCCATGTCGGTGAGCCAGCACTCGATCTCGTCGCGACCGCTCAATGAGCCTCCCTCGTCATCCTGATTCAAGGGTAGTCGGGGCTCGTGATCTCCCGTGTCGCGCGGATGCCGTGCACATGAACTCCAGCACTCGGGCGAGCGCGCGGCCGAGGCGGAGGCTGTCGGCGCCGGCTCTGCGTCCACAGCTGCGCCGGCGGCCAGGTTGTGATCAGGGGCAGCTGCTTCGCGCCGATGCGGCACGGTCGCCGCCTACCGTCGAGAAGACCCGCACGGGAGACTGAGGAGGTGGTTACCCTGAGCGACGCGCAGACCTGGACGGTCATCGGCGTGCTCTCCGCCACGTTGATCGGATTCGTCACGTTGACGATGACTCTGCTGAACCGCACCATCGGAGCCGAACTGAGGGGCATCCGTGTGGAGCTGGGCGCGTTCCGAACCGAGGTCGGCCTGCGTTTCGAGGCGTTGGAGCGGCGCATGGACGGCCTCGAGCGGCGTATGGACGGCCTCGAGCGGCGTATAGACGGACTGGACCGCGATGTGGCCGCGATCACCCGCAAGGTCTTCGGGGACCGAGGCTCGGATCTAGGCTGAGTGCGTGCCCGATCTCTTCTCCACCGAGTCGGGTTCGGCTGATTCGCAGGCGTCCAGCGGCAGGGTCGACGCTCCCGCTCCCAGCCCGGAGCAGTCGACGCACGGAGTCGGGCCGTGGCCGGGTGGACCGGATGCCTGGCCGGACGATGACCGGTACGACCCGGAACTGCTGGCAGGCGGCGACACCCGCAACGTCGTCGACCGATACCGGTACTGGCGTATCGCGGCGATCGTGGCGGAGCTGGATGCTCACAGGCATCCGTTCCACGTCGCCATCGAGAACTGGCAGCACGACATGAATATCGGCTCGATCGTGCGCAGCGCCAACGCGTTCCTCGCCCACACGGTGCACATCGTCGGGCGACGGCGCTGGAACAAGCGCGGCGCCATGGTCACCGATCGCTACCAGCACGTCGTGCACCACGACACGATCGCCGACCTCGTGGACTGGGCGCGGGGCGAGCGGATGCCCGTCATCGCCGTCGACAACGTGCCGGGCAGCGTGCGGCTGGAGTCGTTCGACCTGCCGCAGCGCTGCGTGCTGCTGTTCGGGCAGGAGGGGCCCGGTCTCTCGGCCGAGGCGATGGACGCGGCGGATGCCATCGTCGAGATCGCGCAGTTCGGCTCGACGCGTTCGATCAACGCGTCGGCGGCGGCCGCGATCGCGATGCACACCTGGGTGGTGCAGCACGCGCGCTGGAGCTGAAAGCGCAGGCCCGGCGGGCCATCGCCGCGACGCTCCCCATCGCGCGGCGGTCACGCCGTAGGCGGCGCGCCGAAACCGGCGATGAGGGGGCGGCGCCGAGGCGGCTACGCTGCCGAGCTCGTGTGTCGAAACTCCGCAGTCTCCTATCGAGAGGCGGTCTGCGCCAGCCACTCGTCGAACGTCTGCTCACCCAGCCGTGCGCCCGGACCCGGCAGGATCGAGCCATCCCGCATGCTCTTGCCCATCGCGCCGGGCATGGTGACGTTCACGACCAGCCGGCGTGTGCCGGTAGCGGCGAGGTAGGCGCGGATCATCCGTGTCATCTGCTCCTCGCGCGGGCCGGCCAGGTCTCTGTCGAGCCCGCGCGGCTCGCCCACCGAGATCTCTGCAAGCGCGTCGCCCACATCGGCGGCCGCGATCGGCTGGCACCGGGCCACGGGTGCCAGCTGAAGCGGTCCGAACGCGACGCGAGCGACCATCTGCTGGGCGAACTCGTGGAACTGTGTGGCGCGCAGAATGGTCCAGCCGCCAGCCAGGGCCATGACGGCGCGCTCCTGCGCAGCCTTGCCCGCGTAGTACCCGCTGTCGGCCTTCGCCGCGCCCACGATCGACAGCGCGACATGGTGAGGCACCGCCGCGCGCTTCTCCGCAGTCAGGAGATTGCGCGTCACCGTGCCGAAGAACCTGACGGATGCCTTGCTCGACTGCGCACCGGTCGAGGTCACATCCACGACCGCATCCACGCCCTGGAGCGCCTCCTCGAGGCCGTCGGACGACAACAGGTCGATACCGGCACTGCGCGCGAGTGTGACAGTTTCGTGGCCTCGCTCCGTCAATGCCGCCAGCACCTGGCTTCCGACCACACCCGTTCCTCCAGCGACAGCGATTCTCATGCGCACCCTCTTCTCCTCATCACCGTCGACCGCGTTCGCGATGTCGACCTCACTCCGGCCGTCCGAACGACTCGGCGATCTGTCGAATGCCCTCGGCATCCAGCTGGAACACCGGCGCTCCGTCACGAGAACTCGGCGCCGACACCATCGAGATGCGTGGCGCACCGGATGCCGGCAGCTCGACGAGCGCGAAGCCTGCGCCGATCGTCGCGCGCTCCGTGTCGGGCGGGGCCGTGACATCCGATGTGTTCGTCACTCCGGGAGCCACCACGATCGGGATGCCCCGCTCCAACGTCACCAGCGGGTGGTGGTAATGGCCGCTCAGCACGAGGCGCACGTCGCTGCCGTCGAGCAGACCGAGCAGTGCGTGCGGGTCGTTCAACTCCAGCCGGCGCAGCAGCGGCGTGACGGCGCTCGTCGGCGGGTGGTGCACGACGACGACGGTGCCGAGGTCGGCTGGCTGTGACAACGTCTCGCGCAGCCAGGCGAGCTGGTCGGCGTCCAGCGATCCGTATGCTGCGCCGGGCACGGACGAGTCGAGCGTCACGATGCGATGCCTGCCGATCGTGTGCACCCTGGTGCGGTCGCCGAGCACGGCGGTGAAGGCATCCGGATGATCGTGATTGCCCATCGCGTACACCACCTGCGCCCTCCGCGCGGCCGCCCACGGTTCGATGCGGTCTCGCAGCTTGACGTACGACGCCTCGCTGCCGTCGTCGCTGAGGTCTCCGGAGAGCACGATGGCGTCGATCCCCTCGAGCTCGGACGCCTTCGCGAGCACGCGCTCGAGTGCGGCCGTGGTGTCCACGATGCCGTAATGCAGCGATCCGTCGCCGAAGAGGTGGGTGTCGCTGATGTGCAGGAGCCGCAGGTCGGCGCGTTCCTGGTGGGATGCCTTCACGCGGCCACGATACCCACGACTGAGGTGAGCGGCTTCCCGCTGGTTGGGCCCCCTCCCGCTGGTTGGGCCCCTCCCGTTGGTTGAGCTCGTCGAAACCCTGAACGATTGGTTTCGACAAGCTCAACCAACGGTAGACAGCTCAGTTAGCGGTAGACAGCTCAGCTAGCGGTAGACAGCTCAGTTAGCGGTAGACGGGCTCGACCAGCGGTAGACGGGCTCGACCAGCGGTCGACGCGCTGGACCAACGGGAGACGAGCTCGACCAACGGTAAGCGCTTCAGTGCGGCAGCACGTGGCCCATCGTGGTGAGCGGGCCGGCGAGCGATCCGCCGTCTACCGGCAGGGTGACCCCGGTGATCCAGGCGGCGTCGTCGGAGGCGAGGAACGTGATCGCGGCGGCGATGTCGCTGGGCTCGCCGATCCGGCCGAGCGGATACATCGGCGCGAGGGCATCCGGTCCGCCCTGGTGGTCCCACACGCGGGTGCGCACGGTGCCGGGAGCGACGACGTTGATGCGCACGCCTGACGGCCCGAGTTCGACGGCGAGGTTCTTGGCTAGCAGGGTGAGCCCCGCTTTGGCGGCGCTGTACGCGGGTTCGCCGTAAGCCGCGATTCCGTTGACCGAGCTGACCATGACGATGGCGCCGCGGCTCGCGATCAGTGCTTCGCGGCAGGCGCGGACGAGGCGCATCGGACCGTGCAGGTTAAGGCTGACGATCTCGTTCCAATGCGCTTCGTCGAGGCCGTCCGCCACGAAGTGGTCGCCGCCGGCCACCGAGGCGAGCACGTCGAGGCGGCCGAACCGATCGAGAGCGGATGCCACGGCCCGGTCGACGGATGCCGCATCCATCACGTCGCATTCGAGCACGGCCGTGCGCTCGGGGGTCGACGGATCCCGCTCGGTGCGCTCCGCCAGCCTGGATGCCGCGACCCCGCGTTCGCGGTCGAGCAGTGCCACCCGTGCGCCCTCGTCGAGCAACCGTTCCGTGGTCGCCCACCCGATCCCGTTCGCCGCACCGCTCACGACGGCCACCCTGTCGTCGAATCTCATGCGCACACGCTAGCCCTCTCCTCCTTCCACCAGCACGGAGCTTCTTCCACGAGCACGGAGCTTCTTCCACGAGTACGGAGCTCCTTCCACGAGTAGGGAGCTCCTTCCTCGAGTACGGAACCGAGCCCGGCCCGCTCTCTCGGCCCCGGAGCAGGCAGGAAATCGCCTTCTTCGCGATAACAGGCAAGATCTGCCTGTTCCCGCTCGATTCGCCTGCGTTCGGGCTGCGGACCGCGACTCGCTCGGCCGGGCTGAGGCGGAGCCGACTACTCCAGACGGCGTAGTCGGCTGCGGTAGCCAGCCACGCACATCCGCTTCGCGTGGACGATTCGGCGGAAACCGCCCGGGGCGACCATCGGGTCATGAGCACTCCCACTGTCAGCCGCGCACGGGCCCGTGAGGCGTCCGGCGCAGGCTTCGAGGCGGCGCCGGCGGTCGAACTGACCGGCGTCGCCAAACGTTATGCGGGCACCGTCGCGGTGCATCCGCTCGACCTCACCCTGCGCAGGGGCGAGGCCGTCGCCTTGCTCGGCCCGAACGGTGCCGGCAAATCGACCACGATCGGCATGATGCTCGGCATCGTGCATCCGGATGCCGGCACCGCACGGGTCGCCGGGCGCAGCGCGGCCCGCGCAGTGGCCGACGGCAGCATCGCCGGGATGCTGCAGGATGCCGGGCCCATGCCCGGGGTGCGCGTCGCCGAGCTCGTGCGGCTGTGCGAGCGCAGTTATCCGAACGCGTTGAGCACGAGTCACGCGCTCGAGCTGGCGGGGCTGGCCGATGAGGCGAAGCGCCGCGTCGATCGCCTCTCCGGTGGTCAGGCGCAGCGGCTTCGGTTCGCGATGGCGATCGTCGCCAACCCCGAGGTGCTTCTGCTGGACGAGCCGACTCGCGCGCTCGACGTGCAGGGGCGCGCCGAGTTCTGGACCGCGATGCGCGACTTCGCCCGCTCGGGCAAGACCGTGGTGTTCGCCACCCACTACCTCGATGAGGTCGCCGAGAACGCGCAGCGGGTGATCGTCATCGCCGGCGGACGCGTGATCGCCGACGGCACTCCCGAAGAGATCCGGGGCACCGCCGGAACGAGCGTCGTGCGTTTCCGGTTCGACGAGACGGCCGGGGCTGCCGAGAGTGTCGATCGGCTGGCATCGCTGCCCGGGGTCAGATCCGTCGAGCACGGTCTCGGCGACCGCGGTGTCGCAGGCCGCAGTGCTGCGGGCCGCAGTGCCGCCGGCCGCCGCGCAGTGCGGGCGACGATCACGTGTGCGGATGCCGACAGTGTCGTCCGCGCCCTCGTCACGGCCGTTCCCGGCTGGCACGACCTCCAGGTCGCACCGCCCGACCTGAACTCCACTTTCCTCGAACTCACTCGCTCGACCGCGGGCATCCACTCTCGCCAGAACCCGGGCATCCACTCTCGCCAGAACCCGGACACGCAACGGGACGGCGTGCAACCAGAACGGAGCCGATCATGAACACGTACTTCCTTCGCCTCGAGATCGTGCGGATGCTGCGCGACCCGAAATACCTCGCCCTCGCCGTCGGCGCACCGATTGGCTTCTACCTGCTGTTCGCCACCCTGTTCGGCGGCGGCCCCGTTCAGCCGGGCCAGCTGCCCGGCACCACGGAGATCATGGTCGCGATGGCCGCATACGGCGCGGTGTGGGCCGTGCTCTCCACGACGGGCCCGCGGATCGCCGAGGAGCGTCAGACTGACTGGCTGCTGCAAGTGCGTGCTATGCCGATCAGCGCTGTGCAGGTGATCGGCGCCAAAGTGATCGCGAGCGTCGCGACGGCGTTGCCGGCGATCGTGCTGGTCTGCCTGACCGCAGGCGTGGTCAAGGGTGTGAGCCTCAGCGTGGGCCAGTGGGCCGCGCTGGTGGGATGCATGTGGCTGGGCAGCGTCACATTCGCCGCGCTCGGCATCGCGATCGGCTTCACGGTCGGTGCGGAGATCGCCTATCCGCTCAGCTATGGGCTCTACATGGCCTTGTCCGCGCTCGGCGGGCTGTGGGTGCCGCCGAACATCCTGCCCACCGGCATGCACGACGCCGCCGTGTGGCTGCCCACGTACAACCTGGCCGAACTGGGCTGGCGGATTGCCGCAGGCGACCTTCCGACCCTGCTGAGCGTCGGCAACCTGCTCGGCTGGACCGCGGTGTTCGGCGCGCTTGCATTCGCCGCGTACCGTCGACCGGTGCTGCGCCGTGCCGGGCGCAGGACCACTCGTCGAGCAGCTCGCTCGGCGAGCGCCGAAGTGGCTGCGTAGGCTACGCACGTGAGCGGTCTGGGGCTCCTGTACGCTCGCGCCGACGGTGCGGGCGTACGCTCGCGCGTCTTCGACATCGTGCTGGCGTGCGTGATGGCGGCACTGATCACGGTCGGCGTATGGGCGGAGCTGGTCGGATGGCCGCATCCGGTAGCCTTCCCGGCCGGCGCGTACGCGATCGGGCTGGCGGCCGCAGCGGTGCTGTTGATGCGTCGCGGGCATCCGTTCGTGTGCACGATGCTCGTGCTCGTTCTCATCGCCGGATACCATGCCGCCGGCTACCCGGGCGGCGCGCCCGTGCTCGCGATGTTCGTCGCGCTCGAGTCGCTGGCCGCCTATGCGGGCAGTGCCTGGTGGATCGCCGTCGCCGTGCTCGTCGTGTTCGTCTGGCAGGTCATTCCCGCACTGCCGCCGACGCCGACGCCATGGGATTCATACGCCACGACGGGTCCCGCGATGGGCCTGCTCTTCATGGTCGCGTTCGGGGCGATCGCGCGGCAGTCCAGGATCAGCGCGGAGCGAGCGCTGCACGCGGCCCGCGAGACGGCCACGGCGCAGGCGCGGGAGCGCATCGCGGAGGAGCGGCTCGCCATCGCCCGCGATGTGCACGATGTGCTCGCCCACTCGATCTCGGCGATCGCGGTGCAATCCGCATCCGCTCTCGACGCCTTCGATTCCGACCCGGCCGGCGCGCGACGTTCCATGGAGCGGGTGCGTGCCCTGGCGAAGCAGTCCATGCCCGAGCTGCACCGCACCGTCACCGCTCTGCGCGGAGACTCGCAGACCGATGCCTCGCAGCCACCGCAACCCTCGCTCGCCGACCTCGGCGACCTGATCGAAGTCGCCCGCCAGTCCGGATTGACCGTGACTGCAGACAGCGACGGGCTCGACCGGATCGGCCCGATCACGGGGCTGTGCGCGTATCGCATCGTGCAGGAGGCGCTGACCAACGTGGTGCGTCACTCGGGTGCATCCGTCGTGCGAGTCTCGCTGCAGGTTGCGGGCGACGAGCTCGTCGTGAGCGTGACGGACGACGGTGCCGGCAACGCGGCCGATCCAGCTCCCCTGCGAGTTGAGCCTTCCATCTCGGTCCCGCCCCCGCGGGTTGAGTCTTCCGTCTCGGTCCCGCCCCCGCGGGTTGAGTCTTCCGTCTCGGTCCCGCCCCCGCGGGTTGAGCCTTCCGTCTCGGTCCCGCGGGTTGAGCCTGGGCCCCCAGCCGGCGGTCCCGGCGCGTCGCGAAGCGACGTGACGGTCGTGCGGCTAGGGAGCGAAACCGCGCCCTCCGCGGACGCGTCGTCGACTTCGACCGGATTCGGCATCCGGGGCATGCGCGAGCGCGCCGCCGCAGTCGGCGGAACGGTACAGGCCGGCCGGCGTGCCCAGGGCGGTTTCGAGGTGCGGGCGGTACTGCCGCTGAGCGCCGACGTGGCGGCACCCGCCGCCGGGGCCGACGCTGCGGCGCCGGCAACCAGGGCAGATGTGGTGGCGCCCGGCGCCCGGAAGGGGCCAGCGTGATCCGGGTGCTGCTCGCCGACGACCAGGCGCTGATCCGGGAGGGATTCCGTTCCATCCTGGAGCGCGATCCCGACATCGAGGTCGTCGGGGAGGCCGCGGACGGCGACACCGCGGTGCGTCTGGCTCGCGAACTCGTGCCCGATGTCGTGCTGATGGACATCCGGATGCCCGGAATCGACGGCATTCAAGCAACGCGCGTCATCGCGCACGAGAAGGCGCTTGCCGACGTGCGCGTACTGGTCATCACGACATACGAGCTCGACGAGAACGTGTTCGGCGCGCTCGCGGCGGGTGCGGGCGGATTCCTGCTCAAAGACATCGAGCCGGACGAGCTGCGGCGCGCTGTACACGTGCTCGCGGCCGGAGACGCGTTGCTCGCGCCGAGCGTGACCCGTCGACTCATCGGCAGGTTCGCCGAGGCGTCTCCGGAGGGCTCGGCCGCTTCGCGGCAGGGCGGGAGCGCAGGCGATGCGCTCGCGCGGACGAAGGAACTGCGAGCCGTGCTCGAGCGGCTCACCGACCGCGAGCGGGAGATCGTCGAGCAGATCGCCGGCGGCCTCACGAACGACGAGATAGCGTCGCGCTTGTTCATCAGCCCGACCACGGTGAAGACGCACGCGTCCCACGCCATGCTCAAGCTCGGCGCGAGGGACCGCGCACAGCTCGTCGTCTTCGCCTACCGAGCCGGCCTCGTGCCCTGACGTTTCGCGTTCTCGCCCCCGTGGGTTGAGCTTGCCTCCGTGGGTTGAGCTTGTCGAAACCCTGGCGGCCAGCGGGTCGAGCAGGGCCTGTCCCGGCCCGTCGAAGGGGCGAAGCCCTTCTCGTGATTGTGGAGAGATCCCGCGCTGACGGCGGCGTTACGACAGCATCGTTGCAACAGAGGAGGACGGATGCCGTTCGCATACATGCTGCGTTGCGCCGATGGCTCGTATTACGTCGGAAGCACCCGCGACCTCGACACCCGGATGGAACAACATCATTCCGGCGCCGGGTCGGCCTACACGAGCCGCCGGATGCCGGTCGAACTCGTGTTCGCGGAGGAGTTCGACGACATCGGATCGGCGTTCCGTCGCGAGAAGCAGATTCAGGGTTGGTCTCGCCGCAAGCGTGAAGCCCTCATCACCGGTGACTATGCGGCGCTTCCTGGCCTGAGCGCGACCTCTCGGCGCGGGCGTCTCGCGGAGGAGTGAGCCGTCGCGAAGTGCTGTTCAGGGATTCGATTCGACTCTTCGACAGGCTCGTGGCGGGTCGAAGTGGTCAACGGGCGGTGCGGTGACCCCGCTGTCACTCGGCCGCGCAGCGGTTCATCCCGTTTCGACATGCTCAATCCGAAGGATTGGCTGGACTTGCGGACGCGGGTTTCGCTCCCTAGCTGCACGGCCGTCACGTCGCTTCGCGACGCGCCGGAACCGGCGGCTGGGGGCCCAGGCTCAACCGGCGGGGCGGGCTTGACCGGCGGGGTGGCTTGACCGGCGGGGTGGGGGTTTCGACAAGCTCAACCCACGGTTGGGACTCGATCCGCGGTTCCGGTTCGACGGGCGGCGCCGGTTCGACGGGCGGGGCAGGGGTTTCGACAAGCTCAACCCACAGTTCGGACTCAACCCACAGTTCGGACTCAACCCACAGTTCGGACTCAACCTACGGTTCGGACTCAACCCACAGTTCGGACTCGATCTGCGGGGCGGGTTCGATCCGCGTGGCGGGTTCGGCGGGCGGGCGGACTCGACCGCGGTGCGGACGCGGCGTCAGCCGATCAGGCTCGGCTGCAGGTCACGCAGGGTGCGGTGGTGCGTCATGCGCACCACCCCGAGCGCGGTGATCACGAGCGCGCTCGCCAGCCACACCAGAAGGAACACGGCGTCGCCGCCGGCCAGCGACGCGTTGCCGCCGTACATCGTCTGTCGTATGCCATCGACGGCATATGACATCGGCAGCACGTGGTGCAGCCACGCGAGCGGCCCAGGCAGGGTCTGCCACGGGAACGTGCCGCCCGCCGAGACGAGCTGCAGCACCATGAGCACCAGGCCGAGGAACTGGCCGACGCTGCCCAGCCAGACGTTCAGGGCGAGGATGATCGCGGTGAACGTCACCGATGCCAGCGCCATGATGCCGAACGTCGCTGCCGGGTTGCTCACGCCGAAGTGCAGCGCGCCCGCGACCACGGCGTAGAGCGCCACCATCTGCACGACGCCGAGCAGCGCGGGCGTGAGCCAGCCGGCGAGCGTCACGCGGAACGGCGAACGCAGGGCCGTGATGGCCCGCCGGGACACCGGCTTCACGATCAGGAACAGAGCGTAGATGCCGATCCATGCCGCGAGCGCCATGAAGAACGGCGCCAGCCCGGCCCCGTAGGTGCCCGCGCTCGCCTCCTTCGACTGCGCGAGCTTCACCGGGTCGGCGATCGTGTTCGCCTGAGCCGCGCGTTCGGATGCCGTCGTCTGCGGAATCTGCTGCACACCGGCATCCAGCCCCGACTTCAGCTTCGCCGTTCCGTCGGCGAGCGTGCCGAGCCCGTCGCGCAACGACGACGCGCCTGCGGCAGCCTGCGCCGAACCGTCGGCGAGCTGCGACGCCCCGCCGGCCGCCTGCTGGATGCCCCCGCTCAACGCGGGAGCGGATGCCGCCAGCTGAGACGCTCCCGCCGCGACCTGCTGCGAACCGCTCGCCAGCTGGTCCACTTGCCCGACGGCGGCCTGCACCTGCTGGTTGCCGGTCGTGACCTTGCCGCCGAGCCGATCGAGTTGGGACAGGATCGCATCGGCCTGGCTCTGGTTGATCGCGCCCTGCTGCACCAGAGCCTGCAACTGCCCCTGAACGTCTGCGCGAACGGTGGGAACGGCATCCGCCGCCTGCTGCGACAGTGAACCCGCCTGGTTCGCGTAGCCGGCGAGCTTCGTGTCGCCCGCCGCGACCTGCTGCGCGCCGTCCGCGAGCCGCTGACTCTGCGCCGGCAGATCCGCCGTCTGCGACGCGAGTGTGTTCAGCCCGTCGCGCAGCGACGCGGAACCCGTCGCCAGCTGCGACGTGCCGTCGGCGAGCGTGGCCGCACCGCTGTGCGCTGTCTGCGTTCCGCCCAGCAGCTGGCCGGCGGCATCCGCAGCAGAGGAGAGGTTGGAGCGGATGTCCGACAACGCCAGCAGGAACCGGCCCGCTGCCTCGCGGTTCACCTCCTGCACGATGGATGTCTTGATCGTCTGCGCCGCCTGCTGGCCGATGGTGGAGGCGAGATAGCTGTTCGTGTCGTTGGTGGTGAGCCTCACGGTCGCCATTCCGGGAGCCGTTGTCGAGGCGCTCAGAAGCTGGCGCGAGAAGTCTGCCGGGAGAGTGATCGCGAAGTCGAAGCGCTGGTCGCTCAGTCCCTTCGCGGCGGTCTCAGCGGAGACGACGTGCCACTGGAACGTGCCGTCGTCGACGAGCCGCTGTGCGACCTTGTCGCCATAGTTCACGGCCTTGCCGTCGGTCGTGGCGCCGGTGTCGCTCACGACGATGGCGGCCGGAATCTGGTCGAGCTTCGCATAAGGGTTCTGGTTCGCCCACAGGTAGAGCGCGCCGTAGATCACCGGAACGCACATCAGCGCCAGCAGTGCGATCGTCGCCATGCGGCTGGCGGTGAGGCGGCGCAGCTCGGCCGCGATCATCTGGGGGACTTTCATTCGTCACTCGTTTCGATGTGAGTGTCGTTCTCGATCGCCGGAACGGGGCGGGTGATCACGTCGGGAAGGTCGAACAGCGAGCCCTCGCCCGCGATCGAGGTGTCGGAGTCGTCGCGGGTGGGGTCGTCGTCGGGGTCGGCGTCGCCCCACGGCGCCTCGAGTCGCTCGACGAGTGAGCTCGCGGCGATGGCGGCGGCAGAGGCATCCCCCGCGATGACGAGAACAGCGAAGCCACGGGATGCCACGTCGAGCGCGGTCCGCCACCACGCGTTCGGGTCGCCGCCGTGGCGGTCGGGTGCGGTGAGTACGACGCCTTGCACGCCGTCGCGCAGCAAGGCGAGTTCGACGAGCAGACGGATGCGTACAGCAGGCGGCACCTGTCCGATCGCGTCGCGTGCGTGGTTCGCAGCGCCCAGTGACGTCAGTGTGCGCTTCACGGCGCGCTTGCCCCACGGCCGGCCGGCGAACATCAGCTCCTCGGCGACGACGCCGGCGACGGTCACGTTCGGAGCGGGGTCGCTCAC
Source organism: Humibacter antri (assembly GCF_054777235.1). NCBI lineage: Bacteria > Bacillati > Actinomycetota > Actinomycetes > Micrococcales > Microbacteriaceae > Humibacter > Humibacter antri. Next base: position 52,042 of record NZ_BAAHAW010000017.1, read on the forward strand.
GTCGGGAGCGTCCACGAGGGCGATGGCTCGGCGGATGGCCGCGGTGTCTGCTGCGCCGTCCACCGTGACGGTGCCCGAGCCGGGCTTCATGCGACCGGATGCCAGAAGTCCGAGCACCGTCGGCCGCTGTTCGGTCTCGGCGCGTGCCAGAACCGCCTCGCCGGTGCCGTACGTGAGCGTCACGGTGTCGAGAGCCGGGCGCTTCGACACGGCGTTCAACGTGATCCTCATGACTGGCCCCTTCTGGATGCTCCTCGCATGCCGGCAGTGGCATATGTTGCTTCGACGCGTGTGTTCGATACGGCCTCGTCGGTCGCCGTTTCGGGCGCGGTGGCCGTTCCCGGTGCGACGGCGGGTTCCGGTGCAGGGGGCGAGCCCCCGCGGTAAGCGAGCTCCTGCGTCCCCTCGACGAGGGCATCCGCCTCGCGCCAGCTCAGGCCGGCCACGCTGAGGGCGGTGCGCATGACGAGCGTGTGGCCGGCGCGGGCATCAAGCCCCTCATGCGTCGCCTCGGTGAGAACATCGAGCGCGGCTCCTTCGATGAGACGCGCCAGCGGGTCCGGGTGGATGTCCCGCCGCAGCACGCCGCCCCGCACGCCGCGTCGTACCGTGGCACGCAGCTTCGCTCGCGCGGGCTCCAGCGCCTTTCCGACCAGATCGGTGTAGGGACCGCGCACGGCGAACTCCGCGGTGACCCGCGCGTGCTGAACCTCGCTCCACAGGGTTGCGCCGTAGAGCGCGATCTCGACGCGGGCATCGGGGTGTTCGATGCTCAGAATGGATGATCCGATCCGCTCGGCCCCACGCAGGAGAACCTCGCGAACGAGGTCGTCTCGAGTGGCGAAGTGGCCGTAGACGGCCCGGCGGCTGAGCCCCGCCTCGACCGCGATGGTCTCGAGCGAGGTGTCGATGTCGTGGCTGAGCAGCCTGGCGGCGACCGCCACGAGCGCGGCACGGTTCGTCGCCGCGTCACGCCGGGGTCGGCGAGGAGCTGGGCGCATTGCGACCTCGCTGCGAGAGGGCTCGGGGTGCGGCGGCATGGATCAAGAGTACATTATCCTGCACACGCGTGTGCATATTAGTGGCCCTCCTCGCCTCGTCTGGCCGACGGACCGCCCGCCGGTCAGTGCGCCAGACCGTTCCGGAAGGCCCAGACCACGACTTGCAGCCGGTCCCGCAGCCCGGTCTTCGTCAAGATGCTTGCCACGTGGTACTTCACGGTCGACGGTTCGATGAACAACCGCGCAGCGATCTCCTGGTTGGAAAGCCCCTCGGCGAGCAGCACGACGATCTCGTTCTCGCGGTCCGTGAGCGCCGGCATCCTGGTCGCGACTTCCGCCGGCAGAGGATTCCTGCGACCGAGTTCGGCGATGACCCGGCGGGTGACCTGCTGATCGAGCGTGCCTTCACCGGCGGCGACCGATCGCACGGCGGCGCGCAACGCGTCGGACTCCGCGCCCTTGAGCACAAACCCGGCGGCTCCCGCTTCGAGCGCACCGAAGACGTACTCGTCGAGGTCGAAGGTCGTCACGATGAGCACGGCACTGACGTTGCCCGGTGTGGCGAGAATGGCGCGAGTCGCCTCGATTCCGTTCAGGCCGGGCATCCGGATGTCCATGCATACGACGTCGGGGCGCAGCCGAGCGGCCAGTTCGACGGCTTCGGCCCCGTCGGCAGCCTGCCCGACGATGGTGGTCTCCTCGCCCGCGTCGAGCACGACGGCGAGTCCCGCACGCATGATCTCCTGGTCATCGGCGATCAGAACGCGGATCATCGGGACTTCTCCTCACTCCCGGGCTGCTCGATGGGCAGCACGAGCGTATTGCGCCAGCCGCCGGCGCCTTCCGGGCCCTGTGGTCAGTGTGCCGCCGAGGAGCGCGGCACGCTCCCGCATGCCGGCAAGCCCGTTTCCACCGTGCCGATCACCGACGGCGCCGCCACCTGCATCGTCGCCGGCACTGTCACCTGCGCCCCTCGGTGCGCGGATGCTTCCCGGCGATGAGTGCGGCACTTCCTTCGCATCGGGCAGCGCAGTGTTGGCCACCGCTATGCGGAGCGAACCGGCCGAGTAGTGCAGCTCGACCCGAACATCCGTGCCAGGTGCGTGCCGTGCCGCGTTCGTCAGCGACTCCTGGATCATGCGATACGCGGCGAGCTCGGCGAGCGGGCCGGGGTGCCCGCTCGCCTCGCCGATGATGCTGAGGCGCGCATTGCCGCCCGGAAAGTCGGAGACGAGCCTGCCGATGTCGTCCAGCGAGGGCTGTGGCGAATAGGGGGCGCCGTCGTCCAGCCGCAGCAGTCCGACCGCCTGGCGAATGCTGTCCAGCGCAGTGCGGGTCTCGCGCTCGGAGGTCAGCAGGTAGCGCTCGCTTGCTGATGGGTCGGCTCGAATCAGTGCGCGAGCAGCCTGCGTGCTCACGATGATGCCGGTCAGGTGATGCGCCGCGATGTCGTGCAGCTCGCGGGCCATCGACGCGCGCTGCCGCCGCACCGCGTCGGCGGCGGCGCGCTCGCGCGACTGCTCGGCCAGTTCGGCACGCTCTCTGAGCGCGCGAACGAGACGGCGCCTCGCGGCGACGATCTCCGCGACGGCTGCGGGCACGCCGTACGCGATCACGACACGCGCCACCGCCACCGGCACGATCCATCCGGCGGGGATGAGCCGCTCCGACGACGCGCTGAAGGCCAGAGAACACGCGGCGACGACGGCCGCACCAGCTCCGAGCAGCGAAAGCGCCGAGTACGCCCGGCGGCGGGGGCGCACGGCGACCACCGTGTACGAGGCGATCATCACGGCCAGTGCGCCGGTTCCGATCAGCCCGCCGAACAGAATCAGCAATGCGGCGTCGCACACGCTGACCGCCACCAGAATCATCGTCGGAGCGCGGCGCCTCGTCGTCAGCAGCACGGCCTGAACCATGATCGCCGTTGGCAGGACCCACCGCTCGACGGCCGGGCCGCCCGTGACGATCTCGATGACGAACGTGCAGAGCGCGATGACCGCCACGAGCAGGGCGCCCGGGTCGAGCACGGAGCGCAACACGCTCGACCCCGTGCGCCGTGCAGGCGGCGTCGGCTCCATGGTGCGCCCTCCTCTCGCGTTCAGCCTCACACGTCGCGTCGGTGCAGTGCGAGTCCGGCGAACGTGAGCAGCACGGCAGCCAAGCCTGCGAGCAGGCACAGGGCGGCGATGGGGTCGAGCGGACCGGCTGCCCCGAGCGGCGCCAGCGCCGTCTGGGCGAGGCCCAGCGGCAGCAGCTGCGCCACGAGTGCAGGTGTGCCGAGAATGCCCAGCGTCGCGGATGCCACGGGCTCGATCACGAGCGCGGCGATAGCGATCAGGAAGGCAGCGAGCTGACTGCGCACGAGCATCCCGATCGCAAGCCCGAGAAGCGCCAGCAGCACCACGACTGTCGTGCCGCGCAGGGATGTGCTCAGTGCATCGAGCGGGGAGACCAGCCAGGGCGAGCGGCTGATTCCGAGAGAGCCGGCGAGTATCGCGAAGTCGACCACGACCATGCCGACGGAGAGCAGTGCCGCCGCGATCGCCGTTGCGGCCGTCTTCGCCAGCAGCACGGGAATCCGCCTCGGTCGCGCAGCGATGGTCATGACCATGCCGCCGAACCGGTAGTCGGTGGTGGCCACGAGCAGCCCGAGCGCCACGATGCCGATGATGGCGACACCGATCGAACCGCTGCCGTTCCCGCCGAGCACATTCAGGGATGAATACTGGAACGATGCGGACTGAAGGCTCATCGCGCTCAGCTCGCGCGCCGCTTGCCCCCCGTCCCCGAGCGAGATCGTGCCGTGGGCGATCGCCGGGAGCAGGGTCACGAAGATCAGCTGGGTGAGCAGTAGGCCTCCGAGTGCGACGGCGAAGGCGACTTTCGTCGAGCCGATCGTCGTGAGCTTGATCATCTCTGCGCGAAGCATCAGCGCACCTCCTCTGCGGACCGGGTGATGTCGAGGTAGAACGATTCGAGGCTGCCGTCGTGGCGCGAGGTCAGATGCTGCAGCGTCCCGCTCGCCAGCACCCGGCCATGCGCGATCACGATGACGTCGTCGCACACCTTGGCCACCTCGGCCAACCCGTGCGACGAGACCAGGGCGGTGCCTCCGCGGTCCGCGAACTTCCGCAACCACTCGCGCAGCCAGTGCACGCCGCCAGGATCCAGCCCGTTCGCGGGCTCGTCGAGCACGAGCACTCCCGGCTCGCCGACGAGCGCCGAAGCCAGGGCGAGACGCTGCCGCATGCCGAGCGAGTAACCCGAGATGCGGCGATCGGCGGCCTGAGCCATGCCGGTCTCGTGCAGCACGGCCTCGACCCGGTCGGCGGAGACACCGGCGAGAGCGGAGGCGATGCGCAGGTGCTGACGCCCCGTGCGGGAAGGATGCAGTCCGCTCGCGTCGAGCATCGCGCCGACGGTTCGCGACGGAGACGGGAGCTGCTGGAACGGTACGCCGGCGATCGTCGAAGATCCCGCATCCGGTTGCACGAGCCCGAGGAGCATGCGCATCGTCGTGGTCTTGCCGGCGCCGTTGGGTCCCAGCAGGCCCACGATCCGTCCTGGTTCGACCCGGAAGGTGACGTCGGCCACGGCCGGCTCCCTGCCGAACGACTTGCGCAGCGCGTTCGCCTCGATCGCCGCCGACGTCGCGGTTGGGCCCCCGAGGCCCGGGATGTGTGGTGCAGTTCGTTCTTTCGTGTCTGTGGTCATGCATCCAGCGTCGCGAGACACCAGGGCGTGCGCCTCCGCCGTGCGGCCAGTGCCGCCCCGCCTCATGGCGAGGCTTACGGCGCGGCGTGGCGCCGGGCGATGGCGACCAGATCGGCCGCAGCGGGGTGGAGCGACGCGGCATCGGTCCACACGGCGTGCAGCGTGCGCACCAGCTCGAGACCCGAGATGGGCACGGCCACGAGCTCGCCGCCGCGCACTGCCGCGCCCACGGCCAGTTCACTGAGCACCGCAGGGCCGGCCCCGCTCGCCACGGCGACACGCACCGCGGCGTTGCTCGAAAGCTCCAGAATCGGATCCGCTCGCCGGTACCCGACCAGCGCTTCATCGAGTGTCGTGCGTGTTCCCGACCCCGGCTCGCGCACCACGAGCGGTGTCGACGCGAGCTCCGCCGCGCCGAGAGGCCGTCGGCGCCGCGCCCACGCATGCTCCGGCGAGACCACGACCACAAGTCGATCGTGCGACACCGCCGAGCGGCGCAGCGAGTGCGGAACGCCCGGCGACTCCACGAATCCGACCGCAGCCCTGCCCGATGCCACCAGATCGAACACCTCGCTGGAGTTGTTCACGAGCAGTGCGACGTCGAGGTCCGCATGCTCACGCCTCAGCCGCGTGAGCCACAGCGGTATCAGGTATTCGGCCACGGTGAGGCTCGCAGCCACCGTGAGGTGCGAATTCCGGTCGCGGCGCAGGGCCGCGATCGCGGTGTGCAGCTCGCGTGCTGCGCCGAGCACGGCACTCGCCCAATCGACCACGACGTCGCCGTCGGGGGTGAGACGCGATCCACGCGTCGATCGCTCCAGCAGCCGTACGCCGAGGCTCCTCTCCCAGGCGGCGAGGGCTCTGGATGCGTTGGGCTGCGCCATGCCGACGGCCCGCGCGCCTGCGCTCAGGCTTCCGTGTTCGGAGACCGCGACGAGGAGCTCGAGCACGGAAAGGTCCGGCCAGCGGTCGCTGCGCCGCGCATCCGCTCCGGCAGAGCTGGAATCAGCCATATCCAAATGATATGTCGCTATGTCGAATCGGCGGCTACCGCCGCGCGGCGCGGGATTCCAGGCTGGAACGGTGACCAGCACCGCACCCGTCCCCGTTCCCGCCGAGGCCGACCCCGGGACCGGGTCCGCGACCGGCCCCGGAGTCGACGGCGATATCGAGGCCGATGCCACGACCGGCATCGGAACCCCCACCGAGGCCGAGGCGCGATCGAGCCGCTCGAGCTGGTCGGCAGTCGCCCTCTGGCACGGAACCCTGCGGGTGGCGCCGGGCCTTGCGGTGTGCGCGGTGGCGGTAGCGATCGCGCTCGTCGTGGCATCCGTCATTCCTGTGCTGAGTGCCACGCTCACCGCGATCGTGCTGGGCGTGCTCGTACGCAACACCCTTCCCGTGCCGTCGGTGCTGGAGGCCGGGCTCGTTTTCGCGGCGAAGAAGCTGCTGCGGCTGGGCATCGTGCTGCTCGGTCTGCAGCTGATGCTCGGCGACGTGCTCGGCCTCGGGTGGGGCGTCATCCTGATCGTGGTCGCCGTCGTCGGCATCGGATTCTCCGGAACGCTTGTGATGGGGCGCTGGCTCGGTGTTCCTTACACGCAGCGGCTGCTCATCGCCGGCGGATTCTCCATCTGCGGCGCCTCAGCGGTCGCCGCGGTCGACGGCGTCATCCAGACCGAGAAGAACGAAGACGTCGTCGCAGCGATCGCGCTGGCCACGGTGTTCGGAACGCTGATGATCCCGTTCATCCCGTTCGCCAGTTCCCTGCTCGGGCTGACAAGTCGTGAGGCCGGCATCTGGGCCGGCGCCTCGACTCACGAGGTGGCGGGCGTCGTGGCCATCGGCGGCATCCTCGGCGGCGGCGCGCTGGCCGTGGCCGTGGTCGTGAAGCTCGCGCGGGTGCTGCTCCTTGCGCCCGTGATGGCCGTCGTCGGCGTCGCTCACCGGCGCCGCACCGGAGCGGATGCCTCCGGCAAGCGGCCGCCGATCGTTCCGCTCTTCGTGCTGCTGTTCGTCGCGATGGTGGTGCTCCGTTCGGTGGGTGTGGTGCCCGAACCGGTGCTCGATGTCGCGAAGACGACGCAGGGCGCGGTGCTGGCCGCTGCCATGTTCGCGCTGGGTGCCGGGGTGAACATCCGCAAGCTCGTCAAGGTGGGAGGGCGTCCGCTGCTGCTGGCGCTGCTCGCGACGATCCTGGTGACCGGCATCGGGCTCGCCGGGGTGCTCATCCTGCGCTGAGCCGAGCCCTGCATGGGCGAGCCGACCCGCGGTACGCCTCCGGTCCCGAATTCGCCGCGCAGGCTCCCGCGGCTACGCCGCTGAGAGGCTCAATCGGGCTCGGCAGGCGAGCGAGCGTCGCCGGGCCCGCAATCGCCTCTAGCATTGCCGTATGACCGCCGATGCATCGCACGAGCAGCCGCAGGGCCAGCCGCACGAGCGGAGTGAGATCCGTCTCGCCGCCGATCGGAACGTGGTCATCGAGCTGCTCGATGCAGGCGGTGAGCCGCAAGTTCTGCGGCTTGTCGTGGCGCGGTACCCGCGCTCGCCGTTGGCGTGGGCGAAGCTCGCCGAGGCGACCTTCCACCCGGATGCCGCGCTCGATTCGTACGCCTACGCCCGTGTGGGCTACTACCGGGCGCTTGAGGTGCTGGAGGCGGCAGGCTGGGACGGCACAGGCTCGATCCTGTGGTCCCACGAGCCGAACCGCGGTGTTCTGCGTGCCTTCTATGCCCTGCGACGAGCAGCGGATGCCATCCGCGAGCACGACGAGGCCGCCCGCCTCGACGAGCTGCTCACCCGGTGCGACCCCACGGCCTCCGCCGAGATCGAGGCATCGCGCACGGCGCCCATCCCGGTGCAGAACCCGGCCCCGCCGACCGAGTCGATCGTCATTCGCGGCGAAGACTGACCGCCGACGGCCCGTGCCGCCGACGACGCGCCCTGCATGCCCGGGGCCCCGTGCCGCGGGTGCGTACCCGTGAGCGGGGGCCCGTGCTGCAGGTGCGGGTCCGTGAACTGTGGGGCCTCGTGCTGCAGGTGTTGGCCCGTGACCGTGCCGTGACCGTGCACGGAGACCGTGCCGCAGGTGCTGGCACGTGAACGGCTGCGGCACCGGCGGCACCCCCCCCGTTCGGGGCGGATCGCGCGTTCTGCGTCATGATCCGGCCGCAACCGGCTCTCCTCTGTGTGGCGGTACCCGAACCGCTACCACCCGCCGCCCCGAGCGCGGCCACGCATCGCACATGGTGCAGCGAGACCCGACTCGTGGCGCCGTGCGACCCATCCCTGGAGTATCACCGTGCCGCTTACCCCCGCGTTCTGTGTGCGTCGCGCTCAGAACGACACGGTGCGCGCATCCAGGATGCTCGCCGATGCGCAGCGCCGAGCGACCGGGTGACCAGCAGGGCGACCATGCTCGCCCGCACGAGCGCACCGGGGGCCGACCCGAACGGCTCCCGGTGCTTGCTCCCAGGGCCTTCCTGAAGTCGGACTCCGTGCCGCAGAACGTGCGGGTTCGACGCGGCCCGACCCGCAGTTTCCGTGACATGCCGACAAGCACGTGTCTCAGAACCGGTCACCCCGATACCGGAGACCCAGCGTCATGTGAGACATGTCCGGACGGGGGAACGCCGGTGCCTGCTCGGCCATTCCGCCGGTCTCCGATACCCTGGACAGCGCGCTGCAGCTGAAGGCGGAGGCCATTCCCGGCCGCCGCCGCGGCGCCCCCAACGCCCGGCCGCCCGGTCCGCTTCGCGGCTCGTTCCGGAACCGGCGATCGGGGTCCAGCGCCGGTGGCCGTCTCGACTGCCGGTCCGGAAGGAACAAGGGGAGTGCCATGCCCGCAACAGTCATCGTCGGTGCCCAATGGGGCGACGAGGGTAAAGGCAAGGCGACCGACCTTCTGGGCGGCCGCATCGACTACGTCGTCAAGTTCAACGGCGGCAACAACGCGGGCCACACGGTCGTGATCGGCGACGAGAAGTACGCGCTGCACCTGCTGCCCTCCGGCATCCTGACCGAGGGTGTCACGCCCGTGATCGGCAACGGCGTCGTCGTCGATCTCGAGGTGCTGTGCGAGGAACTCGACGGTCTCATCGCCCGCGGCGTCGACGTCTCGCGGCTCGTCATCTCGTCGAACGCGCACATCATCACTCAGTACCACCGCACGATGGACAAGGTGACCGAGCGCTTTCTCGGCAAGCGCCAGATCGGCACGACGGGCCGCGGTATCGGGCCGACGTACGCCGACAAGATCAACCGGGTGGGCATCCGCATTCAGGATCTCTTCGACGAGGGCATCCTGCGGCAGAAGGTCGAGGGTGCGCTCGACCAGAAGAATCACCTGCTGGTCAAGGTCTACAACCGGCGCGCGATCTCGGTCGACGAGGTCGTGGCCGACCTGCTGTCGTATGCGGAGCGCATTGCTCCGATGGTGGCCGACACATCGTTGCTGCTGAACCGGGCACTCGATGAGGGCAAGCAGGTGCTGTTCGAGGCCGGGCAGGCCACGATGCTGGATGTCGACCATGGCACATACCCGTTCGTCACCTCCTCGTCATCGACGGCCGGTGGTGCCGCTACGGGTTCCGGCGTGGGCCCCGGCCGCATCGACCGCGTGATCGCGATCGTCAAGGCGTACACGACGCGGGTCGGCGCAGGACCGTTCCCCACCGAGCTCGACGATGACATGGGCGAGTGGCTGCGGCAGCGCGGCGCGGAGTTCGGTACGACGACCGGGCGCCCCCGGCGCACGGGCTGGTACGACGCCCCGATCGCCCGCTATGCCACCCGAGTGAACGGCGTCACCGACTTCGTGCTGACCAAGCTCGACACGCTGACCGGGCTGGAGCGCATACCTGTGTGCGTCGCGTACGACGTCGACGGCGTGCGCCACGACGAGGTGCCTGCTTCGCAGAGCGACTTCCACCATGCCGTGCCGATCTACGAGGAGTTCCCGGGCTGGAGCGAAGACATCCAGAGCGTGCGCTCCTTCGAGGATCTGCCCGAGGCCGCCCAGCGGTATGTGCTGGCGCTCGAGCGGATGTCGGGGGCCAGGTTCTCGGCGATCGGCGTCGGTCCCGCGCGCGACGCCATCGTCGTGCGCCATGACTTGCTGGAGCCCGTGGCCGCCGCCGGTTGAGCTCGTCGAAGCCGAGCCCGAAACACCCGGTCGGTCCCCCGCCCACTCGCGTTCCAGCGGAGGTCGGATCGCAAGGCCGATGCGTCGCGGATCAGGTAACGGCGTGGCGTGCGAATCCCTGCAGGAGCGCCGCCACAAAAGTGCTCCCAGGAACGAGCCGGATCGCGATGTGAGGATTGTGCAGTGGTGAATCCGAGACTGCGCGCCTGGCCGTTCTTCGTGGCCGCGCTCGGCCTGCTGGCCGGATTCATCGCGGTCTACATCTTCTTCGTGCGCACCTATGCCGGGCAGATCGTCGACGAGCGCGCCTTCAACGGTGCGTACAGCCAGCACGACGCGGTCGCCACGTTCTCCGAGCACTTCCTCGATGTGGTGCCGCTGATCGCCTTCGGCGTCGGCATCGTGCTCACGCTCGCCATCGGCGTGGTCACTCGCCGATGGCGTCAGCTGATCGCGGGTCTTGTGGTCGCCGGTGTCGCCTGCGTGCTCGCGGAGCTGTCGAAGTACGTGTTCCTGACCAGGCCCGAAACCGGGGCGACGGACCCGTTCGGCAACTCATTCCCTTCGGGGCATACGACAGTGGCTGCGGCAGCAGCGTTCGCCGTCTTCCTGGTGACCGCACCCCGCTGGCGACCCGTCGCGGCTCTGGGCGGGGGCGCGTTCGCGGTGCTCACGGGCATCCTCGCGCTCGTCAGCCAGTGGCATCGGCCCAGCGATGTGGTGGCCGGCCTCATTCTGGTGGCCATCTGCGGATGCCTCGGCACCGGCGTTCTCGCACTACTCGGACTGCCTGCGGCGGGTCAGGCATCCGCATCGCTGGGGTGGCTGTGGTGGATCGCCGCGATCGCCACCGTGGTCTCGCTGATCGCGTTCGTGCTGATCTACGCCACGGTTTCGGACCACGGCCGACACCTGGAGATCGCGTACGTCGGGGGTGTCGCTGCGGTGCTCGCGGTCGGCGCGGGATTCACAGCAGCAGGGAGCCGGCTGTTCCGAACCGTCGGCTAGGTCCGACCTCCACACGACGTCGCGCTGCCGCCCGGTCGTCCGTAGATCGAACGATCCGCCGGAAGTCGCACGATCGGCCGGATGAGAACCCCTTTGGCATCCGGCGCACCGTGCGATTTCCGGCCGATCGTGGGTCTTCCGCAATCGCTGAGCGGATGGAACGACTACCAGGCGTCGGTGCTCGGCACGTACCGCGATGACGGCCGGATGATCTTCGGGTCGCGTGCCTGCTCCAGAACGTGAGCGGTCCAGCCGACGATGCGCGCCACGGCGAACGTGGGCGTGAACATCTCGCGCGGAATGCCGCACTGCTCCATCACGACGGCGGCGTAGAACTCCACGTTCGTGTGCAGCTGGCGGCCGGGCTTGTATTCGGCGAGCAGCTTCTCGGCGATGCGCTCGTATTCGACGGCAAGCTCGACGCGGGATCCGCCGAACTCGAGGGCCACCTCCCTCAGCAACCGGGATCGCGGGTCGGCCGTGCGATACACCGCGTGGCCGAAACCCATGAGCCTGCGACCGGCCGACAATTCGTGGCGCAGATACCGCTCGATGGCGGCACTGTCGACCCCTGATCGATCGGCGGCGACGGCATCCAGAGCGTCCAGGGCGCGACTCGGTGCGCCGCCGTGCAGAGGTCCGGAGAGCGCGCCGAGCGCGCCGGCGATGCACGATGCCATGTCGGCCCCGGTCGATGCGATCACCCTCGCCGTGAAGGTCGACGCGTTGAAGCCGTGGTCGAGTGTGGCGATGAGGTAGGCGCTCAGGGCGCGGATGGCGCGCACGTCGGGTTCTCGGCCGGTGACGCGGAACAGGTAGTCCCCGACGACGCCGGCCCCCGACGGGACGCTTGGCCAAGGGTCGGTGCCCCCACAGGCGCGATGGAAGGCGGCGAGGATGCCAGGGGCCACGGCGCACACCGCGAGCGCCTCCTCCACGCGGGCCGCATCATCCAGGTCGTACAGGGGCCCGGCTCCACGCGCCGCGGCCACAACGGGCAGGGCCGCCTGCAGTCCGCAGAGCGGGTCGAGGGCATGCAAGGGGGCGACGCCCTCGGTGTCGGATGCGGACCCCCGCCGGACGGAGAGGGCCGAGGCGTGCGTGACGAACTCGCGCACCTCCCGGGGCGCGACTCGCAGCGCGGCGATGTGCCGGCAGAACTCGGCGTCGGTGTGCCGGTCGGGCAGCGACCCCAGCACGAGCAGTTGCCAGGCGTGCTCGAAACGGCCGGCGCGGGCAAGCTCGATCGCGTCGTGCCCCCGGTAGTGGTAACGACCCTCCTCGCCGAGCACGTCGCCGATGGATGTCTGGGCGACGACCACACCGGCGAGGCCCCTCGGCACTTCGACAGCCGGTGCAGGGTGCGCGTTGGTGGCGCGTGCCGGGTGCGCGTTTGCGGCGTTGGCTGTGATCGACATGGCGGCCTCCCCGGCGACGTACTCAGCCGGACGATTTCAGAGTGCAGCTTGATCAGGCATCCGTCAACGTTGATCCGATCAATATGATGACGGTATGGATGCCGAGATGCCGCGTCTGACCGCCGCCCAGACCGCCGCCCGGCTCGGTGTGCAGTCGCAGACGCTGTACGCGTACGTGTCGCGTGGGCTGCTTGCGCGGGAACGTGGCGCTCACGGGTCGACCTTCGACGCGCTCGAGGTCGAGCGGTTCGCGAGTTCACGGCGGCGCGGCGGTCGCAGTGCCTGGGCCGACCGGGGTGCGGACGCCGGGGCGTCCGGGTCGCCGCTGATGGTGCTCGACACCGATATCGCGCTGATCGAAGACGGGGAGCTGTACCTGCGGGGTGTGCCTGCCGCTCAGCTGGCGCTGGAATACCCGTACGAATCCGTGGCGCGCTGGCTGTGGGGCGGGCCGTTCGATGCATCCGCACCACCACGGGCGCCGTCCGGCCTTGGAGTCGTATCAGCGCCCGCCCCGGCATCTGCTCCGGAGTCTGCTCCGGACGAAGACGCCGTCGTGTCCGTCCGGGCCGCAACCACTCAGGCGTTCACGGGGGACGAAGACGCCGTCGCCTCCGCCCGTGGAGCCGTCGCGTCACTCGGCTCGGGGGCGACGCTGCTGGACCTCATCCAGGTCGCCGTGCCCGTGCTGGCCGCCGCCGACCCCACACGCCACGACCTGAATCCGGATGCTGTGTGCGCCGCCGCCGCGCGCCTGATCGGCGGTGTGGTGGCGACGCTCGACCCCGCCTTGCACCCGACTCCACCCGTAACGACGACGGACGCAATAGTCATCGAGAAGGCGAAAAGCGCGCTCGTCGACACGGAGCAGCTGCATTTCGTGACTTCTCGAGCTGCGGATGCCAGGGTCGAATCGCAGGGCGGCATCGCGCGCCAACTGTGGCGCGGGCTCTCGGGTCGCGCTGGTGACACTGCCGAGGTGCGCGCACTGGGCGCCGCACTCGTGCTGCTCATCGACCACGACCTCGCCGTGTCCACCCTCGCGGCGCGGGCGGCGGCCTCCGCCCGGGCGACGCCGTATGCCGTGGTGTCGAGCGGCCTCGGCGCACTGGACTCGGCCCTGCACGGCAACGCGAGCGGAGCGGCGTGCGAACTGATCCGTCTCGTGCTCGACGGGGCGGATCCCCGCACCGCCCTCGCGCAGACCGTCGCACGCACCGCTCGCCCGGCGCCGGGCTTCGGGCATGCCCTCTACCCGGGGATCGACGCGCGTGCGGGCATCCTGCTGCCACTCGTCGCGGAGCTGCCGGACGGATGCGCCGTGGTCGTAGCCGTGGACCGGCTCTCCGCGGAGGTCTTGTCGCGCACGGGCAGGCATCCGAATGTCGACCTGGCGCTCGCCGCGCTCACCATCGCGGCCGGGATGCCGACGGATGCCGGCGCGGCCATCTTCGCGATCGGCCGCATGGCCGGCTGGATCGCGCACGCCATCGACGAGTACGGGCAGCGGCCGCTGAGACTGCGTCCGCGCGGGCGATACGTGGGTCCGGATGCCGGCACGCCGGCGAATGCACGGTCGCCGGCGGTCGAATAGCCGTCGCCGCGCCATCCTCATCGTGCGGCCCGTGTGCACCCTCGTCGTGGGACCCGTTGTGCATCCTCATCGTGCGGCAAGTTGTGCATCGCGGCTGTGCGGCAAATCGGAGACACGCCGAACCACCCCGCCCGAATCAGCCATTCGGGATTGTTGCGGCGGCATGCCTCCGAATTCCTGCACAGCCGCAGGGCCGCGCAGCCGCGGGTCGCACAGCCGCGGGCCGCACAGCCGCGGGCCGCGCACCCGCGGGCCGCCGGCGAGCAGGGCCGCGCACTCGCCGTGCACAGGATGCCGGCCATGGTGCCGGAGAGGTCGCGTGGGCAGCGGCATCGGGATCGAGTGCCGGCGAACGACATGCCAGAGCACGCGTCTAGCGTGGTCACGTGACGTCGACACCGAATCCGGCCGCGCTGTCGGACTACGACCCGCAGTGGCCGCGTAGGGCGGAGCGCCTGCTCGCGGGCATCCGCGAGGCACTGCGTGAGCTGCCGGGCGCGAGTGACGCCGGGTACGACCACATCGGATCGACATCTGTTCCGGGCCTGGCGGCGAAGCCTTTCATCGACCTGCAGGTGCGGATGCTGCCCCTTCCGTCGGACGCCGTGCTCGTCGAAAGGCTGCGCCCGCCCGGCTACAGAAGAGCGCAGGGATCGCGTCCCGATTCTCCGGGCGTCGATCGAGACATCCCGCGCGGACGCCGTGCTGTCGATGACGACGTCTGGGTGAAGTCGCTCTTCGTGCACGACGCCGGCGTCATCGTGCATCTACGACGTTCCGACTCGCCCTGGGGTGAGTACACGGTCTGGTTCCGGGACTGGCTGCGCGCGCATCCGCGGGAGCGAGAGCGGTACGAACAGTTCAAGCGACGACTGAGCGCGCAGAACGCGGGAAAGCCGGACTACGACGACTACACCCGGGCGAAGACCGCGTTCTTCGACGAGGCGCAGGAGCGATTCGAGGAGTGGGCGCTCTCTCGTTGAGTTCGCGACGTCCGCCGCGCTGCTCGACAGACTGCTGAAGTGAGCAACGGCACCGCTCGGGTCCACGGTCCGACCAGGTCGACGTCGAAAATCCTGTCCATCGCACGGCATCCGGATCGTCATGAAGATGAAGCCGCCGATCGCGCGGCGCAACGAAGGAGTCGTCATGAGCACCGCCACCCACATCACCGGCGTTCGCACGGTGAGCATCCCCGTCGACGATCAGGATGCCGCGCTGCACTTCTACGTCGGTACTCTCGATTTCACCGTGCTTCGTGACATGCCGACACCGAATGGTGGGCGCTGGATCGAGCTCACCCCAGTGGAGAGCAGCGTCATCGTCACGCTGGAGCCCGCCCGATCGGATGTCACACGCGGCGCCATCGGCATCCGCTTCACAACGGACGACATCGCGGCAGCTCATTCCGCGCTCGTCGGCCGCGGCGTCGATGCAGACGAGATTCTCCGCTGGCCCGGAGTTCCGGCCATGTTCGCCTTCCGCGACCCCGACGGCAACGCGTTCTCGATCACCGAACTCTCGTGAGCCGCAGTCCGCATCGCACGATCGGCCGCACGATCGGCCGGAATTCGCTCGATGCGCCGGATGCTCAGCATCGGGGTTTCCGGCCGATCGTGCGCTTTCCGGCCGAGCGCGCGCTGGCCGGCCGAGCGTGCGCTGGCGCGCGGAGCGTGCGCTGGCCCACCGGGCGTGCGATGGCCGCCGGGCGCTCCTGGTCCGGCCGAGCGCGCGCTGGCCGGCCGAGCGTGCGCTGGCGCGCGGAGCGTGCGCTGGCCCACCGGGCGTGCGATGGCCGCCGGGCGCTCCTGGTCCGGCCGAGCGTGCGACTCCCGGCCGATCGTGGATGGCGCAACGGGATAGCCTCTCGATGAGCCGTCGCCTCTCGCGTTTCCCGGCGTCCCTATGCTCGTGGGATGGCTCTGGCATGGGAACAGGTGATCGTGCACTCGATCGATCCGGTCGCGCTCGGCACGTGGTGGGCGGAGGCCCTCGGATGGACCGTCGTGTACTCCGACGACGACGAGTTCGAGATTCGGCCCGAACGTGACCGGCTGCCGGCGCTCGACTTCGTGCGGGTCGCCGAGCCCAAGCAGGGCAAGAGTCGGCTCCACCTCGACTTCAGGCCGGACGACCAGGACGCGGAGGTCGCACGCCTGCTCGCGCACGGCGCTCAGCGGGCCGACATCGGCCAGGGAGAGCAGACCTGGGTCGTGCTCGCCGACCCGGAGGGCAACGAATTCTGCGTGCTCGCTGCGCGCGTCAGCTGACCCTTCTATGGCTGTTGTCAAGGCGTGATGGTGATGTTTGTGGCGAGGGTTCGGTAGATCTGTC